>JBFIYQ010000271.1:0-3952 GCA_041605275.1 Gammaproteobacteria bacterium | reverse complement strand
TTGATCTCGAGAATCAATCCGTCCACCGCGGCCTCGATCAGGTCCAGGGCCCGCTCGAACCCGTCCTCGCCGCCATAATAGGGGTCAGGGACCTCCTGCGCGTCGGGGCCCGGAGCAAAATCCAGAAGCAGCTTGAGGCGATCCACTTCGGGCGTCGGACAGCGGGCCGTGAGCTGCTGCAAATTGTCCTGGTCCATTGCCAAAATGTAGTCGAAAGATTGGAAGTCGCCGTCCCTAATCCGCCGGGCTCGCTGCCCCGATATGTCGTAGCCCCGCCGCGCGGCGGCCTCGACGGCGCGGGGGTCGGGCTCCTCGCCCACGTGGTAGCCGTGAGTGCCGGCGGAATCCACCGACACTTCGTGAAAAAGTCCCGATATTCGCAGGCGCTGCTCCATCACGCCCTGGGCCAGGGGGGAGCGGCAGATGTTGCCTAGACAGACCATCAGGATCCTGGTCATGAGGGAACTTTCCCGCTTGTGCTGTGCATCAGCTGGCGCACTTTCTCCAGATCCGCCGGGGTGTCGATTCCGGGACCCGGGCGTTCACCCGCTTCGCCCACGTGGATCCGTCCACCATGGTGAAGCACGCGCAGCTGCTCCAGCCGCTCGCTGCGCTCCGCCGGTGACTCCGGCAGGGCGACGTAAATGCCCAGATAGCCCGCCCGGTAGGCGTAGATACCGATGTGCCGATAATAGGGGATCGAGAGGTCGACTTTCCGCGTCTCCGATGCGAATCCGTCCCGGTCCCACGGAATCGGCGCGCGACTGAAGTATTGGGCGTAACCGTCCTTGTCGAATACGACCTTGACCACGGATGGATCGAGCACAGACGCGGCATCGGTGATGCGCTCGCAAAGGGTCGCCACCTCCGCATTTTTCGCGCGCTCGAGATTGCCAGCCGCCTGGGCGATGAGCGAAGGTGGTATGAGTGGCTCATCGCCCTGGACGTTGACAACAATGGACTGCGGGTCGAGCCGTAAACGCTCAGCAAGCTCCGCGATGCGCTCGGTTCCGGAACGGTGGGACGCGGCAGTTAATTCGGCGCTGGCGCCGAAAGCCTCGCACGCGGTTTTAATCCGCTCATCGTCCGTCGCCACCAGCACCCGGGACGCGCCGCTCTTAACCGCGCTTTCCCACACGTGCTGAATCATCGCTTTGCCGTGGATATCTTTAAGCAGCTTGCCCGGCAGACGCGTGGAAGCGTAGCGTGCGGGGATGATGACGGTAAAACTCATGCCGGATCGGAATTGTGCTGCACGGCTGCGGGCTGAGTCTGTCAGCGATCCTTTCTCACGCGCTCGAGGGCCTCGAGGAATTCGGCGGCAAAGTTGCCAGGAAGCACCGCGTTCACCGGCACGTACCACATTCTGTCGTTGGCGAAACGCAGGCACTTGACCGCGTCCTTCTCCGTCATCAACAGCGGATAATCGTCGTCAAACTCCAGATCCCCAGGCTGGAATGCATGATGGTCCGGATACCGGTGGGTGATGATTTCGAGCCCCTTGGCTTCAAGCTGCCGGAAAAAGCGGTTCGGGTTGCCGATTCCGCAAACCGCGTGCACGGGAGCGTCTCGAAAAGTCGAAAACGTCACCTGGCGTCCGGGGTCCTTCAGGCTGGTGGGTGCACCGGCCTCCATTCGCATCGGGATCCCGTCGAGGGAGGACTCGCCGTTAACCACCACAAAGTCCACGCTTTGAAGTCTCGTTACTGGCTCTCGCAGTGGCCCTGCCGGAAGACAGCGACCGTTCCCGTAGCGTCGCTCGCCGTCGATAACCGCAATTTCCATATCCCGCGCCAAGGCAAAATGCTGAAGTCCGTCATCGCTCACCACCACGTCACAACCGGAGTGCTGCACCAGCGCGGCCGCGGCCGCGGCGCGCTCCGACCCGGCGGCCACCACCGGGCAGTCAGTGCGGCGGGCCAGCATTACCGCTTCGTCGCCGACCATGGCGGGATCGCTGTCCGGACGCACCTGCTGCGGCCAACTGGTCGCCTGCCCCAGGTAGCCGCGACTGACAATGCCGGGACGATAGCCGCGCTGGCGGAGCAGCTCCGCCGCCCAGATCACCAGCGGTGTTTTTCCGGTGCCGCCGACGGTGTTGTTACCGATGACGACGACCGGCACCGGCAGACGGGTCGCCGCCAGTACCCCCATCCGGTATAGCTTACGCCGGGTCGCGACTCCGGCGGCGAACAACCAGCCCGCCGGCGCAAGGCAGGGCGCCACGGGATGGTTGCCGTACCATATCGATTCCAGCTGTTGCTGCATCCGGCTCGCGGCTCAGGACCGCATGAGCGCCGACCCGGCGGCGAGGCGACGCCGCAATCCCGCCGGTCGGCTCACTCGTTTTCCTTTTCGCCAAGGCGCGCGGCAAAGGTGAGTCGAACCAGGCCAAGCTGGCGCGCGGCGTCCATTACCGTCACTACCGCCTGGTGCGGCGTGTTGGCGTCGGCGCTGATCACCACCGGCACGCTCTTGCGCCCCTCGGACGCCTGCTGCAGCGCCTTTCGAATCGTCTGCGGCTGGCGATTGACCAGCGGACGTCCGTTGACGAAGTAGCGCCCGGTCGCGTCGATGGCAATCTCGATGCGCTGGTCCTCGGTCTCCTGGGCCTGATTGCTGGCTTCCGGCAGCTCGATGCTGAGCTCGGCTTCGCGCTGGAACGTGGTCGAGACCATGAAAAATATGAGCAGCAGGAAAACCACGTCAATCAGCGGCGTGATGTTGACCTCCGGCGCCTCCTTCTTTGAATGACGTAGCTTCACCTTACGCCTAGTTGAGCTCGGTGGACTTGTCGTGCAGCGCTTCCACCATCTTCAGCGCTTCCTGCTCCATGGTCACCACCAGCTCATCGACTCTGCCGCGAAAGTAGCGGTAAAACATCAGTGACGGGATCGCTACGGTGAGACCGGCGGCGGTGGTGATCAGCGCCTCCGATATGCCCCCGGCGAGCACGCCGGGATCGCCGATGCCCTGGGTGGTGATCACCGAAAACACTTTGATCATACCGATGACCGTACCAAGCAGACCGAGCAGCGGCGTTATCGAGGCGATGGTTCCCAGCGCATTCAGGTAGCGCTCGAGGTCGTGAATGACGTGGCGACCCACGTCCTCGATGCCCTCTTTCATAAGCTCGCGGTCAAGATGGCGGTTGGCGAGTCCGGCGGCCAGGATACGCCCCAGCGGCGATCCTTTTCGAAGCGTTCGGATGCGCTCCTCGGTGAGGTGTCCGCCCTTGGCCCACTGCCACACCTGAACCACGAGGTTCTTCGGCACAATGCGTTTGGTCTGCAGGGTCCAGAACCGCTCGGCGATGATCGCCATGGCGATCACCGAACAGAGCAGGATCGGCACCATCAACCATCCGCCTGCTTTAACCAGTTCGAGCAACGTTTCCCTCCAGAAAATAGCGCCTTCGGGCTAGTGAGAAATTTATCAGACGACCCAAAGAGCGCCTAGCTGGCGCCCCGGGTACGCGCGTCTGCGCTTATCAACCGCTTGTGAAGGCGTCTTCAACATTGCTACATGCAGTATGGATGACAAACGGCACATTCGCGCGCGCGGAAATGCGTTCCCGCTTACGCGGCAACACGCAGTATCGCCCACCGGCAAATAACTTGTTGAGACGCCATGCTCAAGGCGAAGTTGCGCCCCCGGCGTCGTCTATGATGGAGGGACGCCAGTATCGAGCCTCGCTTGCCCGATAGGTCAAAACTCGCGGCCGGGCGCCGGCGTTTAGCTCAACGCGGACGGCGCCGGTCTGGGCGGTGATTAGGGGACGCGCCCCGAGGGCAACGTACCGCGCCACCACGTTTCTATCCGGCAGGCGCGGCCGCCGTCGGTGAGAGGCGGAGAACAGCACGTAAGCCGGGCGCACCGCGCGGACGAAGGCCGGGGTGGAAGAGGTGTGACTGCCGTGATGGGGCGCCACCAGGATGCCGGAGGCCAGCGC
>JBFIYQ010000270.1:0-3977 GCA_041605275.1 Gammaproteobacteria bacterium | reverse complement strand
GTCACGCGCTGGTGAGTCTGATGCTGCCGGGTTCGGATGCCGTGCACAAGGTATCCATCATTCCCCGCGGCATCGGATCCCTGGGCTACACCATCCAGCGGCCGACCGAAGAGCGCTACCTGATGACCCGCGACGAGCTGGAAAACAAGATTGCGGTGCTGCTGGGCGGTCGCGCCGCGGAGAAGCTCGTGTTCGGGCATCTTTCCACCGGGGCGGCCGACGATATGGCGAAAGCCACCGACATTGCCAGAAACATGGTGGCGAGATACGGCATGGACGAAGCGCTGGGCTACGTCACCTACGATGAGAGCAAACAGAGCTTTCTCAATATGCCCCCCGGCATGGCTCAGCGCGAACGCAACTACAGTGAGGAAACGGCGCGGGAAATCGACAACGCGGTGCGCAAGATCATCACCGATGTATTCGAGCGGTCTTACAAGATGCTCGAACAGAATCGCGACGTTCTGGAACGCTGCGCGCAATCGCTGCTGGAAAAGGAGACCCTGGACGAAACGGCGCTGATGGAGCTGACCAAAAATCTGCAAAAAGATCGCCAGCAGGGAAGAAAAGCGAAAAAAGAGACCGCCCACGCCTGACAGCGCAAGCTAGGTGACGCAACCCTAGTACCAGGTGCCGGGAAACCGCCACCGGGGACGGTGTCGTTCTCTTCTCAAAAGATCCAGCAGCAGCCTTTGATCGAAGCGGAGCTCCGGCAGCACCGGCTCCGGCTGGAGCTGCTTGAGCCTGCGGATACGTTCCTCCGTCGCCGGGTGGGTACGAAGCAGCGACGGGTCGGGAATGCGTCTTCCCGGAAAAAAGATCTGCTCGAGAACTCGCCCCTGATAGCGCTCAATCTTTGCCAGCGCTGACGCCAGCGCCGACGGGTCGCCGGATAATTCCGCAGCGCCCAAATCCGCGTCGAATTCCCGCGCCCGGGACAGGGCCAGCTGCATCAGCACGCTGAGCGTGGGCGCGAAAATCAACACCAGCATCGCCAGCCAGTCGATCCGAAAACCGGAAAATAGCGCTACGGGCACGTACAGTAGCAGCATCAGCTGCCCGATCATTGAGAAGATTGCTGTGAGGCGGCTGAATAAATCGGCCAGTCCCATGACCCAGGTGTCGTTGTGACGGATGTGACTGATTTCGTGCGCTAGGACGCCGCAGAGCTCGCGTTCGCTCAAGGCGCGGAACATACCCTCGCTGACAGCGATTGCCGAAGATGCCCGCGTTCCCACGGCGAATGCGTTTATGACGCTGCTCGGAATTAAGTAAAGCCTGGGAAGAGAGGGCAGCTCCGCCCGGCGCGCCAGAGTCTTTAGAATCTGAAAGATTCTCGGCGCCTGCGGCGGGGTGAGCTCCCGGCCATGATAGAGCTGCAGCACGAGCGTCGGACTTAAGGCGGGGTAGAACAGAACCAAAGCGATCCCGGCGCCCAGCGCCCAGGCGACACCGGCGCTTCCGGCGACGATCCAGCCGAGAAGACTGAGCAGCGCAGCCATGGCCGTCAATAAGACGACGGACTGCAGCAGGTTCAGAAGCTTGTGTCTTCTTAGAGCGATCGAATCCACGGTTTATAAACGCCCCGACTGCGGAAAGACTTCGCGGCGGGTGAGCGTGGGCAGTCGAGCCGGATCGAATGGCGTCAAATCGACGCTTTGAGCGGATCCGTCCGCGATCAGCTCCGCCATAGCGAGCCCGCTCGCGGGTGCGTTGAGCATTCCCCAGCAGTTGTGTCCGCTGGCAACGTAAGCGCCAGCGATGCCGGGTAGCTTTCCCATGATCGGCAGGGCGTCTTCACAAATGGGCCGGTAGCAGGCCTGGCGGCGCAGCACCTCTCCCCGGCCCAAGGTCGTCGACAATACGCCGGCGAGCGCGTGCAGCTCATCGCAGGCCTCGTCGCGCACCAATACCTTTGACGGGTCCACGGGCAGGGGCTGCTCATCGGAAATTCCACAGACGTAGACCTCGCCATCGGCGCGGGGAACGATTTCCGGCGATCTGTTGTCGCCCGGATCCGAGACGAATTCGACGAACAAAGCCTGTGCGGGTACGCGCTCGGCGGGACGAATGAGAATGCTGTGACTCTTGAGTCCTGCCACAAGCGGAAGTGGCAACCATGCCGAGGCGAGAATGCTCCACGGGCCCATGGCGACCACGGCGGCATCCGCCGGCAGCAGTTCCCCGCCGACCCGTACGCCAGCAACCTTCGTACCTTCATTGCCGAGCTCGATTCCAGTCACCTCCCCGAGGAGTAACGATGCGCCGCGGGCAGTGGCCGCATTCAGCAGAGCACGAGTGAAGCGTTCCGGGTGCAGCTGCGCCGTGGTGGCCTGGTTGCCCAGGGTGGAGTAGACGGCGCAGTTTCCGTCCAGCCATCCGGGTGTTGCCACCCGCCGGTAACGATTCACATCTGCGCTGCGGCTGGCGGCAATCTGGAATGTCTCCATGCGCCGATAGCCGTAGTCCACAGCAAGTTCGCCGGCCAGCTGCGCGTGAAGGGCGAAGCTCTCCCTCGCCAGCGCCTCCATCGGCGTGCCGTCGCACCAGTCCAGGGCGAGAAAGCCGCCTGACTTGCCCGAAGCGGCGCAGGCGATATCGCTGCGCTCCACTACGACGGCGCCGACACCACGTAGAGAAAGGTAGTAGGCAATAGCGGCGCCGATCACGCCGGCGCCGCAGATGACGACATTCCTGGAGCCGGCATTAAACCATGCGCAAATACGCCCTCATCCCGCGCGCATTGAGCTTTGAATGGAATACGGGCGCCATAAGGCGCCCGTATTGCGTCTTGAGCAGAACATGCGACCGGCTGGACCGCGCCGCGTCCGCCGGCCTCAAGCCATCAGCTGCCCGCCGTTGGCGGAAAGCGTAGAGCCGGTAACGAAGCCGGCATCCTCGGAGGCCAGAAAAACGACGCAGCGAGCGATTTCTTCCGGCTCGCCCAGTCTTCCAACCGGAATCAACGGTAGGATCTTTTCTTTGAGCACGTTCTCCGGAACCGCGCGCACCATTTCCGTGCCGATATACCCGGGGGCAACGGCGTTGACGGTGATCCCTTTGGATGCTGTCTCCAGAGCGAGCGCACGGGTGAAGCCAAGATCGCCCGCCTTCGCTGCAGAGTAGTTGGTCTGGCCGAACTGGCCTTTCTGACCGTTGATCGAGCTGATGTTGATGATACGTCCGAAGCTGCGAGCACGCATACCGTCAATGACGTTTCGGCACATGTTGAAAAGACCAGAGAGATTAGTGTTGACGACCGCGTCCCACTCCTCTTTGCTCATCTTGTGCAGCGGTCGATCGCGGGTAATTCCGGCATTGTTTACCAGAACGTCTATAGGACCGATGTCTCCTTCGATCATCTTGATCGCATTGGCGCAAGCATCGAAATTACCAACGTCAAATTTGTACACGGGGATTCCCGTCTCCGACTTGAACTTGTTGGCAGCTTCATCATTGCCGGCGTAGCTTGCCACTACGTTATACCCGGCATCTTTAAGCGCTATTGATACGGCCTGGCCAATGCCGCGGGTGCCTCCTGTTACCAGTGCTACACGTGCCATTGTTCCATCTCCTCCGTTTTTATCTTTTGACTGCCCCGTGCTCAGGGGCGATTAACTGATTTGGCGCTTCTTCTTCGCTCTGAAACTTCAGGTCGATGTCTCAACTTGGCGGGTTCGACATACGCCGAACCCGCATCGTTAAAGTTGCATGAAAATAAGCTTTTCGAGCCATGCCCGAAATCAGACGCGCTCCACGCACATGGCGATGCCCATGCCGCCGCCGATGCAAAGCGTTGCGAGACCCTTCGTGACGTCCCGCCGGCGCATTTCGTACAGCAGCGTGGTGAGCACGCGGGCGCCCGACGCGCCGATGGGGTGTCCAAGCGCGATTGCGCCTCCGTTGACATTGACCTTGGCCGGATCCCAGCCGAGGTCTTTGTTAACGGCGCAGGCCTGCGCTGCAAACGCCTCATT
>JBFIYQ010000269.1:0-4031 GCA_041605275.1 Gammaproteobacteria bacterium | reverse complement strand
GAACTCGCCGTTGACGTAAAGCTGGGGGATGGTGGGCCAGCTCGAGTACTGCTTGATGCCCTCGCGGATGGCCTGGTCCTCGAGCACGTTGACGGTGGTGTAGTCCGGCACCAGAGAATCCAGGATGCCCACGGTGGCGGCCGAAAAACCGCACTGGGGCATCTGCCGGGTGCCTTTCATGAACAGCACCACCCGGTCGGAGCCGACGATGGAATCGATGCGTTGTTTGATCTCTTCGCTGAGCGCCATGGGACCTCCTGTACCACATAGGACCGCTTGTAAGCAGACCACCGTAGCCAAGCGCGCCCCGGGGTGCAAGTCTATGGAATCGGTGATACCAGCGCTGATTCGACCAGGGTTTTCTGGTGGCGTTCCCGCCCGCCCGCCGAACGGTTTTGGGCCCCTTACGCGAACGCCGAGACGATGGGGTAGCATTGACGGCGGCGTCGGGGCGTATTTTGCCGCGTCGCCTCGTTTCCCCTGATCCCTGGAAGCCAGGCTCATGTCCAAGTCTGCCCTTTTGCGTCAAAAGCTCGAGAAAAAACCGCTCACCCACATCATCGGCGCCCACAATCCATTGAGCGCGCGGCTCGCCGAGGAGGCCGGCTTCGACGGCATCTGGGCCAGCGGCTTCGAGCTGTCCGCCGCTTACGCCGTACCCGATGCCAGCATTCTCTCCATGAGCGAGCACCTGGAGATGACCCGTGCCACCTGCGCCGCGGTGGAGATCCCGGTGGTGGCCGACATCGACACCGGCTACGGCAACGCGGTGAACGTGATGCACGCGGTTGCGCAGTACGAAGCGGCTGGAGCAGCAGCCGTGGTCATCGAGGACAAGAAGTTTCCCAAGGACACGAGCCTTCTGGAGGGCGGCCGGCAGGAGCTTTTGCGGCAGGAGGAGTTCGCCGGCAAGATCGAAGCGGCGTGCGCCAGCAGAACGTCGCCGGATTTCCTCGTTGTCGCCCGCACCGAGGCGCTGATCGCGCGACAAGGACAGGAGGAGGCCAAAAGGAGGGCCGAGGCTTACGTAGACGCCGGCGCCGACGCGGTGCTGATTCACTCTAAGTCCAAGACTCCGGACGAGATCGTTGAATTCTGCCGCCATTGGGACCGCAGTGCGCCCTTGGTCATCGTTCCCACCGCCTACCCGCAGCTGACCGAGTCCGACATCGTTGCCTTGGAAAAGATAAAAATGGTGATCTACGGCAACCACGGGATTCGCGCCGCGGTGACCGCCATGGCCGATGTTTTCGCGCGCATTCGCGCCGACGGTGGTATTCACAAAGTGGATGGCGACATCGTCCCCGTCAGCCGAATCTTCGAGCTGCAGCGGGTAGCGGAGATGAAAGCGAAGGAAAAGCGGTTCCTCAAATGAGCAGCGGCACTCACCCAGGCATACAAAAGGATCGTTTCGGCAATCCCCACGCCCCGGATCTTCCCTACGCCCGCGGCGCATTCGTCCGCGACACTGCGGATGATCTGGCCAAGCTGCGCTACGCCTGGTCGCTGCTCAAAACCCGTATCGAGGCAAAAGGGCTCGACGCCGTATACAACCTCAGCGGCCTCGACCGCAGGCTCGATCTCGAGGATGGGGACAGAGATTTTCTGGACGACGAGATCGCGCCGGCGCTTTACGTCGACGATTTGACGCGGCTGGGTCTGGAGCACCTGGGAGGCGATGCCGAACGGCACGACGTCTTTACCCTGAACCGCCTCACCGCGGGATTGCTGCTCGCCGCGGAAATTCTGGTAATGCCCAATGACCGGGTCATCGGCGTCTCGCCGCGCTACAGTCATCCGGCGGTTCGAAGAGCGGTGAATCGCGCTGGTGGACGGTTTGAAGACGTGGCGGGTGTTGACGCATTTCGCACCGCGATCAAGATCGGCCCCTCGCCTAAGGTTGTATTCGTCACCCGGCTGTCGGTGAGCTACGAGATTCTGCCGGAGCCGGATCTGCGGGAGATCTTTTCGCTGGCGAAAAACGCAGGCGCCCGCATCATCGTTGACGACGCCGGCGGCGCCCGCGTGGGTCCGGCGATATTCGATCAGCCAGGCGCGCTGGCCCTAGGCGCCGACGTCGCCGCCACCGGGCTCGACAAGTACGGCACCCTCGGTCCGCGCATTGGGTTACTGGGCGGCAAGCGGGACATCGTCGCCCACGTTCGCGCCCGCGCCTTCGAGATCGGCGCGGAGCTTCGGCCCATGCTTTATCCGGCGGTGGTGCGATCGCTCAAAGCCTACAACCCGGAGCGCGTGCGCACCCTTGTAACGACCACCAAGTCGCTGGCTGACGTGATGCGGCGGAGGCTGGGCGGGAACCGTTTGCTGGAGACGCCGGTGATCCTGCAGATTCCGGGCGAAGACCTGCTGGAGCTGGTAATGGAGCGAGGCGGTCTGGCCGCGCCTCCAGTGGTGCCTTTCGAGGCCACCGCGGGTCTGGCGACGCTGCTGCTCAAACATTACGGCGTGCTCACGGTGCACTTCGCCGGCTTGCCGCCGGGCACCTCGGCGCTGCTGATCAAGTTCGTCCCGCCGGAAACCCTCGAGCGCTTCGGCGGGGCGGAGGCTTTTGCCGATGCCATCGACGACTGCGTCAACCGGCTCGCGGAAGTCGTTGCCGACGCCGCGGCCTTTCGCGAGCTGCTGTACGGCGAAGCCCGGTAAGCGACGCGCCTCGGTCCGAATCAAACAAAGGGAATGACTCGCGCATGAAGATTGCAGTTGTCGGCGCCGGCGCCATGGGTTCGGTGTACGCGGGCCTGCTGGCGGACGCCGGCAACGACGTGTGGGCGGTGGACGTGTGGAAAGAGCACGTGGACGCCATCAATGAGCGGGGCCTGCGGGTCGAGGGAGCCAGCGGCGATCGCACCGTGCGGATAAAAGCCACCTCCGACTTCAGTCAGGTAGGTCCATGCGAGCTCGTTATTATCGCCACCAAAGCGGCCCACGTGGGTGATGCGGCAAAAAGCATCACACCCATGATCGGCGACGACACCTTGATTCTCACTATTCAGAACGGTCTGGGCGCCGCCGAGCGCATCTGCCAGTACCGGGATCCCGACAACATTCTCATCGGCGTGGCCGGCGGCTTCGGCGCCTCCATGAAAGGGCCGGGTCACGTGCATCACAACGGCATGGAGCTGATCCGCGTGGGCGAGATGAAGGGCCCGGTGAGCGAGCGGCTGGAAAAGGTCGCCAAGGTCTGGCGCGACGCGGGCTTCAATGTCAAAGCCTTCGACGACATCGAGCAGCTGGTGTGGGAAAAATTCATCTGCAATGTGACCTTCAGCGGTCCCTGCACTGTGCTGCGGCGCCCCATTGGCGAAGTGATGGCTGACGAAAACGCCTGGAAGGTGGCGCTGGCCTGCGGACTGGAGGCCCATGCGGCGGGCGTCGCCAAGGGCGTGCACTTTTCCTTCGACGATCCGAAGGCTTATATCCACGACTTCGGCAGCAAGATCCCCGGCGCGCGCCCCTCCATGCTGCTCGATCACCTGGCCAAGCGGCGATCGGAGATCGACGCCATCAATGGCATGGTGCCGGTGGTGGCGCGGGAGTTCGGAACCGGGGCGCCGGTCAACGAGGTCATCGTCTCACTGGTGAAGGCGCTGGAAAGCGATTTTGATTGACTACGGTTAGGCGCCGACGATCGAATCATGGACACCACCGCCACCAACTCGCCCATCGTCAGCGCATATAGAGAAAAAACCGCGGGCTCGGCAAAGCTGAGCAGTCGCGCGCGGGAAGTTCTACCCAGCGGCATCGTCCACGACTCCCGCCGCCTGGATCCCTACGAGATCTACGTCACCCACGCGTCGGGGGCGCGCAAGTGGGACGTGGACGGCAACGAGTACGTGGATTATTACGGCGGCCATGGCGCCCTGTTGTTAGGCCACAGTCATCCCGTGATCGTCGATGCGGTCACGCGTCAGCTCGAGCGCGGCACTCACTACGCCGCCTGCCACGAGCTGGAAATCCAGTGGGGCGAGCTGATCCAGTCCCTGGTGCCCTGCGCCGAGCGGGTGCGTTTT
>JBFIYQ010000268.1:0-4035 GCA_041605275.1 Gammaproteobacteria bacterium | reverse complement strand
GCGGGGAAAAGCAGGTCGGCCGGCGGCGCCCCGCCGATGGGCGCGAACGGGTCCCGGGCCTTCGGAATCACGGTCTCGCCAACGGACAGTTCGGCGGTTCTGGCCTCCGGAGGAAAACAGACGCCTAAGTCGGCGCAGCCCTGGCTCACCACCTTGAGGTGGACGCGGTCGAGGCGGGCGGCGCCCTCCTCCAGCGTAATCTCGAAAGCGACTCGATGACGGTAGATCTCGGTCTCGCCGAAGAACGGATCCTGCGTTGGAATCCCGGGCGGCAGGACGAAGCCGGGGAGGACGCCCGCCGGGGCCGCCTCGACGCGGATCCGCTCGCGATAGAGGTAGTAGCCCTCGGCGATGGTCCAGCTGACCCGCACCCGCTCCGCCTGCGGCCGGGAGACTTCCAGGCGAAAGGCTTCGGACATGGGAAGCAGGTCGCTCTCGCTGATCTGGGCGCTGAGCTTGAGACTCGCCGCCGCCAGAGCGATGCCGAGAGCGGCGCTCAGCCCGGAGAGGAAACGCTGTCTCGGATCCATTTTAAGTAGCCGTCCAAACCGGCGACGATGGGGACGCAGATAATTTCCGGGAGCTCGTACGGGTGCGCCTCGCGCAGGGCGCTCTGGAGCGCCGGGTAGCGATCTTCGGTGGTTTTCGCCAGCAGCAGCAGCTCTGAATCGCTTTCCACCGCCCCTTTCCATTCGTACACCGAGGTCAGTCCTGGCAAGATGTTGACGCAGGCGGCTAAACGGGAGGCCACCAGACGCTTGGCTAAGTCCTCGGCCGTCCCCATATCAGGGCAGGTACAAAGAACGATTCGGTAAGGCGTCTCAACCTGCATTGTCTTGGCCGCCCATCGCGCGCGTGTAGTTATCGAGGTTTCATCGGCTTAACGAAACGACGGCGGCGAAAGGGGCCGCCGGCACCGAAGTTCGTGCCTCTCATTATGGTGGCTTTTCATGTCCTTGATCCATTGGCTGTTCCTGTTGTTCCTCACGGTGCCGCTGGCAGAGATCTACCTGCTGCTCGAAGTGGGCTCCCTGATCGGCGCCCTGCCCACGGTGGGGGCAGTGGTATTGACCGCGGTCATCGGCGCCGCCCTGGTCAGGGTCCAGGGTTTTTCCACTCTGGCCCAGATCCGCGAAAGCCTCGACCGGGGCGAGGTCCCGGCAGTGGCGCTGGTGGAGGGCGCCTTTCTGCTGGTGGCCGGCGCCCTGCTGTTGACCCCGGGTTTCATCACCGATGCCGTCGGCTTTGCCTGCCTGTGCCCGCCGCTGAGACGGTTTCTGATCACCGAGTACCTGCTGGAAAAGCTCATCGTCGCCGGGCGGCGCTCCCGCACGCCCCGTGATTCCGACGTGATCGAGGGCGAGTTTCGCCGAGAAGACGAAAACCCTAAAGATAACAATAGATTGAAGTGACCTGTCGGATTCTCCGCCGGGTCGCTGACGGGCGCTCCTCAAGACCCCTTCATGTCTTGACTTTACCAATTCCGACCATATTATTAGCACTCACTTTTGGAGAGCGCTAACAGGCCTTGCCGGTACGGCGGTCTGTTTCCGGAAAAGGGACCAACCGGTGTTTGTCAGGGCGCGGATGCGCCTTGAGAGACGGCGCCCGCCGAAGGCTCGGAGCGTCGGCGGTCCGCTGAACTGAGTCAGGACGACGTCACTCAGCGAATAGCCAATAAATAATGTAATCGCGAGGGCCTGTACCGGTGCTCGCGGGGTGGAGTCACAACTCAGTTTCGTTAACCAGGAGACTAAATCCATGGGCAAAAGCAAGCTCAAGATTCGTCCGCTTCACGACCGCGTAATCGTCCGCCGCAAGGAGGAAGAGCGCACCTCCGCGGGCGGAATCGTTATTCCCGACAGCGCCACCGAGAAGCCCATCCGCGGCGAGGTGACGGCGGTCGGCAAGGGGAAAATTCTCGAAGACGGTCAGGTTCGGCCGCTGGACGTCAAAGTCGGCGACCAGGTTCTTTTCGGCAAGTACTCGGGCACCGAGGTCAAGGTCGAAGGCGAGGACCTGCTGGTCATGCGAGAAGAGGACATCATGGCGATCATCGAAAAGTGATCGGCCGTTGGTCTGACGTAAATCGTGACGCAACCAAAGACAGACGAATTTAAAGACTAAGGAGCAAGTTAGATGAGCGCGAAAGAAGTACGCTTCGGTGGCGACTCACGGGATCGAATGGCCAAGGGCGTGAACATCCTGGCCAACGCCGTGAAAGTCACCTTAGGCCCCAAGGGCCGCAACGTGGTGCTGGAGAAGAGCTTCGGCGCCCCGACAGTAACCAAGGACGGCGTGTCCGTCGCCAAGGAGATCGAGCTCGAAGATAAGTTCGAAAACATGGGCGCGCAGATGGTCAAGGAGGTCGCCTCCAAGACCTCGGACGTTGCCGGCGACGGCACCACCACCGCCACGGTGCTGGCCTCGTCGATGATGAAGGAAGGCCTCAAAGCTGTTGCCGCGGGCATGAACCCCATGGACTTGAAGCGCGGTATCGACAAAGCGGTAATCGCTGCCGTCGACGGGCTCAAGGATATCTCCAAGCCCATCAAGGACGACACCGCCATCGCCCAGGTCGGCACGATCTCGGCGAACTCCGACAGCTCCATCGGCGAAATCATCGCCGAAGCCATGACCAAGGTCGGCAAGGAAGGCGTCATTACGGTGGAAGAGGGCTCGACCCTGGAGAACGAGCTTGACGTGGTCGAAGGCATGCAGTTCGACCGAGGTTACCTCTCACCCTACTTCATCAACAACCAGGACAACATGAGCGCCGAGCTGGAGGAGCCGTACATTCTTCTCCATGACAAGAAGGTCTCGAACATCCGCGACCTGCTTCCGGTGCTCGAAGGCGTCGCCAAGGCGGGCAAGTCTCTGCTGATCATCTCTGAGGACGTCGAGGGCGAGGCGCTGGCCACCCTGGTGGTCAACACCATCCGCGGCATCGTGAAGGTTGCGGCCGTCAAGGCCCCCGGCTTCGGCGACCGGCGCAAGGCCATGCTTCAGGATATGGCCATCCTCACCGGCGGCACGGTCATCTCCGAGGAAGTGGGACTCACCCTGGAGAAGGCCACGCTGGATGATCTCGGCACCGCCAAGAGGGTGTCCATCACCAAAGAGAACACCACAATCATCGACGGCGCCGGCAAGAAGAAGGACATCGAGGCCCGGGTCAATCAGATCCGCCAGCAGATCGAGGAAACCACCTCCGACTACGACCGCGAGAAGCTGCAGGAGCGGGTCGCCAAGCTCGCCGGCGGCGTTGCCGTGATCAAGGTCGGTGCGGCGACCGAGATCGAGATGAAGGAGAAGAAGGCCCGCGTCGAAGATGCGCTTCACGCCACCCGCGCCGCGGTGGAGGAAGGCGTGGTTCCCGGCGGCGGCGTCGCTCTGGTCCGGGCGCTGGAAAAGCTCACCGGTTTGAAGGGCGCGAACGAGGACCAGAACCACGGCATCATCATCGCCCGACGCGCGATGGAAGAGCCGCTGCGCCAGATCGTCGAGAACGCCGGTGCGGAACCGTCGGTGGTCTTGAACAAGGTCAAGGACGGCAAGGGCAGCTTCGGCTTCAACGCCGCGACGGAAGAGTTCGGCGACCTGGTCAAGATGGGCATTCTCGACCCGACCAAGGTGGTGCGCTGCGCGCTGCAGAATGCCGCCTCCATTGCCGGGTTGATGATCACCACCGAAGCCTCGGTGGCCGAAAAGCCGAAGAAGGAAGAGCACGCGCATCCGCCGGGCGGCGGCATGGGCGGAATGGACATGATGTAAGGAAGGCCCGGCTCCTATTTAGGGCTTCCGCGGCACAGGGAACGGTGCCGTCCGCTTCCTCGAGGGCGCCGAGGAGGTCTTCTCCTCGTAAGGCCTGGAAGAAAAAGACCCCGCCGTGCTTACGGCGGGGTTTTTTTTCGCCCTTGCACGAAGGGCAGTTGGGCTAAACTGGCTGCCCATGTCGCAAGCCAGAACGATAGACACCATCGCGCTGCCTGGCGCGCTTGCGCGCCTCGCGGATGAACGCATCGACGCCTGCTT
>JBFIYQ010000267.1:0-4058 GCA_041605275.1 Gammaproteobacteria bacterium | reverse complement strand
TGGAGGTCTCGTCGACGATGCTCATCACCTTGTCCATGCTCAAGGCTTCGCCGCGCACTGTGGAGGCCACCATCACCCGCGCCGAGGCGGAGCCGATGGCGCCCGACAACAGTCGCTCTACCTGTTCCACCAGAGTCGGATCGGCCTCCGCCTCTTCGCTCAACACCACCCCGCTGGCGGCGGCGTAATCGGTAAACACCCGTTCGGCCTGCGCCTCGCCCAGGAAGCGCGCCAGCAGGGCGCGGAGCTCGGCGATGGTTGCGGTGCCGGCCCAGTAGCCGGCGGTCTCGCCGGCCTCCTCGCGGAAGGGATTGACGAAGGTCGCCGCCTGCACCCTTTCCAGGACGGATTGGCGCGAGAACAGCGACACCGCCACCAGGGTCCCGGCGTTCAGCAGCAGGCTCCAGAAGCTCGCGTGGGAGATGGGATCAAGCCCTTGAAGCCCGAACAGCGCATAGGGTTCGAGGATCGAAAGGCCGAACGGGCCGTTGACCACAAAATCGTCCGGGATCCAGCCGGAGCGCGCGAAGCCCGGCAGCAGCAGGGTGTAGGCCCAGACGACGAAACCCGTCAGCAGTCCGGTCATCGCGCCGGTACGACTCGCGCGACGCCAGTAGATCCCGGCGAGTATCGGCGGGGCGAACTGCGCTGCGGCGACGAAGGACACCAGGCCGATGGTGACCAGGGCATAGGACTCGCCGATGAGCCGGAAGTAGCCATAGCCGAGCAGCAGCACCACGACGATGGTGGCGCGCCGCACCGCCAGAAGAATGCCCCCGAGCGCCCGCCGGGCGCCGGAGCCGAGCAGGCCCAAGCGCAGCAGCACCGGCAGCACCAGCTCGTTGCCCACCATGGTGGCGAGGGCGATGGTTTCGACGATCACCATGCCGGTGGCGGCGGAAAGACCGCCCAGGAACACCAGCAGCGCCAGCCCGCCGGCGCCTTCCTTGAGCGGCAGCGTAAGGACAAAAGTGTCCGGGTCGATGCCGCCGGCGAAAATCAGCAGCCCGCCGAAGGCGATGGGTAACACGAACAAATTTATCGCCAGCAGATAGGCGGGAAACAGCCAGGCGGCTTTCTTCAGGTGAGACTCGTCCACGTTCTCCACCACCGCCACGTGAAACTGCCGCGGAAGGCAGACGATGGCGAACATGGAGACGATCAGCAGCAGCAGCCAGCCGCCGGCGCCGCCCGGCACGCCGTCCAGGGTGATCAGCCGGGAAAGCTCCGGTTGAGCTTCGAGACGGGAATAGATTTCCCCGGGACTGCTGAAGAGGAAGTAGGCGACGAAGATCCCGACCGCCAGGAAAGCCAACAGCTTCACCAGCGACTCGAAGGCGATGGCAGCCACCAGGCCTTCGTGACGTTCGCTGGCGTCGATGCTGCGGGTACCAAAGAGAATCGTGAAAGCCGCCATTAACAGCGCAATCCAGAGCGCAGTGTCCCGCCACAGCGGCACGGCCGCTGATTCGGCGGCGCCCGGCGTGCCGCTCAGCACCTGGAAGCTGATTGCGGCGGCTTTGAGCTGAAGTGAGATATAAGGAAGGATGCCGATGACCGCGATGACGGTGACGATACCGGCAAGCAGCGCGCTCTTGCCGTAGCGGGAGCCGATGAAGTCGGCGATGGAGGTGATGTGCTGCTGCTTGGACACCCGGACGATCTTGCGCAGCACCACCCAGCCCAGGGCGAAAACAAGAGTGGGGCCGAGATAGATGGGCAGGAAGGACACGCCGTTGCTGGCGGCCCGGCCCACGCTGCCGTAAAAGGTCCAGGCGGTGCAGTAGACGGCGATGGAAAGGGTGTAGATATAGGGGTTGGCCGCCACCGAGCGGCCGGCGCGGGCACGCTGCTCCGCCCACCAGGCTACCCCGAACAGCAGCCCGAGGTAGGCAAAAAGAACGAAAAAAAGCCTGTCTTCAGTCATCGGGCGACGGCGTGACCTCCGGTAGCGGCGGCTCTGCGCTAGGCGGGGACCTCCGCTCCATCAGCACCGCGGTCAGCACGATGACGAATAGCCAGACGGCGAACAGATAAACGACCAGCAGGGGCCATCCGAACAGATTCCCGCCGCCGCCGAACAGATACAGCAGCGGGTAGTTGAAAGCGATCGCCGCGCCCGCGACCAGCGCCAGCAGGCGTTCTTTTTTCCTGTTACCGGACATGGGAACACCGGTCCAGCGGCGCCGGGTTCATGCCGGGACTCCGCTCAAACCGCACCTTCGGCATCTTTCTCCGCGCCCAGAAGCGCGCGAACCCTCTCGACCACGTCTTTGGTGGCGAAGGGCTTGGTGACGTAGTCGTCGGCGCCCAGCGCAAGCCCTTTTTCCCGCTCGATCTCGCGCCCGCGAGCTGTGAGCATCAGGATCCGCACGCCTTTCCACTCGGGGTTGGCGCGCACCGCCTCGCACACTTGGTAACCGTTGAGCTTGGGCAGCGTCACGTCCAGCAGCACCAGATCCGGGGCCGCTTCCCTGACCGCCTCCAGCGCCGCCTCACCGTCCTCCACCCCGGTAACGTGGTAACCGGCCTTCCGCATAAGGTATTCCAGTGAAAGCCGGATATTCGGTTCGTCGTCTACCACCAGAATGCGCTTGGACATGGCTACTCCCGACTCGAGGCAGGCTCGACGGCGCGGGAAAGCGGCTTTGATCTCGTGCCGGCCGCGCCGAAGGCTCCCACAAGGCCCGCAATGATGCGGCCTTCATGATAGCGCAAGCGTCTGCGCCAGAGGCGCCGAAGCGTGCACCGTCCGCCGCGCCGCGACTCTGCCAAGGCATCCCCGCCGCGCGCGAGCGCTCCGGGTCGGGATGCGGGCGCCCGGGAAAAGTCTTTGTAAGGAAGGAGCAGCCCGCCCTGCCTCCGCATTCGTTGCCGGGAAAATTAGTCTGGTTCTTTTGCGCAGGTACACAGTAGAATCTCTTCCTCGCGGCCGGCGGGTAACCGCCGTTTAGGTGTTCACGTAGCACTGAACACGGGAGCGAAGCTCAGGAACCAAGCCTACCGTAGCGCGTCGCCAACAGGGGGGGCGGCACGCGAATTCATTCAACGACTGCCCGGATCTTCAGCCCGGTTTATCGCTGGCTGCGTGACGCAGCGGGCTCGCCCCTGAACAATGTCATTTTTCGTCCGCCAATCGGGCGAGGGAGAAAGTAAACAATGGACGACGCTGTTGAAAAAGGACGTGCATATTGGCGCGCGAACTTGAGGCTGCTGTTCACGCTGCTGATCATCTGGTTTGTCTGCTCGTACGGATTCGGAATACTGCTGGTCGACGTGCTGAATAATATTCACATTGCGGGCTTTCCGCTGGGATTCTGGTGTGCGCAGCAGGGGTCCATCTATGTGTTCCTGGTGCTGATCTTCGTTTACGCCGCGCGGATGAACAAGCTCGACCGCCAGCACGGCATGCAGGAAGACTGAGGAGGGACCCGCCATGAGCCAATATTGGTTAAACATCATCGTCGTCGGCTTCACGTTCGTCATTTACTTCGGCATCGCCATCTGGGCCCGCGCGGGCACCACTGGCGAGTTCTATGTGGCCGGCAAGGGCGTGCCCCCGGTCTTGAACGGCATGGCCACCGGTGCCGACTGGATGTCGGCAGCATCGTTCATCTCCATGGCCGGCCTCATCGCCTTCCTGGGCTATGGCGGTTCCGTCTACCTCATGGGCTGGACCGGCGGCTATGTGCTGCTCGCCATGCTGCTTGCGCCTTATTTGCGCAAGTTCGGCAAATTCACCGTGCCGCAGTTCATCGGTGATCGCTATTACTCCCAGGCCGCGCGCATCGTGGCCGTTATCTGTCTGATCTTTATCTCCTTCACCTACGTTGCCGGTCAGATGCGCGGCGTCGGCATCGTGTTCTCCCGCTACCTGGAAGTGAACATTCTCACCGGTCTCTTCATCGGCATGGGCATCGTGTTTTTCTACGCCGTGCTCGGCGGCATGAAGGGCATCACCTACACCCAGGTGGCGCAGTACGTGGTGCTGATCTTCGCCTACACCGTTCCGGCGGTGTTCATCGCCTTTCAGCTCACCGGCAATCCTCTGCCTCAGC
>JBFIYQ010000266.1:0-4059 GCA_041605275.1 Gammaproteobacteria bacterium | reverse complement strand
TATCTTTCTTCCACCCACGGCAATCACTACATTAACAACTACGCCAACGAAACGGCTCGCGCCTACGGCAGCGGCAAGCGGCTTCCCGTGGGCTCGGTCATCGCCAAGGACAGCTTCTCGGTGACGGAAACCGGCGGCATTCTGCTTGGCCCGCTGTTTCTGATGGAAAAAATGCCTCAAGGATTCAGCTATGTTTCCGGTGACTGGAAATATTCCCTGATCCAGCCGGACGGCACGCTGTTTGGCGAGACCAACGGAAGCGGCTCTCAGCGGGTACAATATTGCATCAGCTGTCACCTTGCGGTGGAAGCTCAGGATCATCTCTACTTCGTGCCGCCGGAATTCCGGGTTAATAAGACGGACTGAATGCAGCTTTTGAATCGTTACCAGCGGGGGCTGTTCGCCGCCGGCATGGTCTTTTGCCTTGCGCTTCTGGGCACGGCGCTTTACTTCCAGCACGTCATGGGCCTCGATCCCTGTCCGCTGTGCATACTCCAGCGGGTAATCGTTATGGTGCTCGGGGCGGTCATGCTGGTGGCGGCGATACACAACCCCGGCGATATCGGTCGGCGGTTGTATGGCGGTTTGATCCTGTTAGTTTCCGGTCTTGGGGCGGCGGTGGCCGGCCGCCAAGTGTGGCTGCAGAGTCTGCCCCCCGATCAGGTGCCGGCCTGCGGTCCCGGTCTCGAGTACCTGCTCGAGACCTTCCCCCTCATGGACGCGCTCAAGCTGGTTCTCGAAGGCTCCGGGGAGTGCGCCGAGGTCCAGTGGACTTTTCTCGGCTTGAGCATTCCCGGCTGGACCCTGGTGGTGTTTTGCGGGTTTGCGCTATTCGGCCTGCTGCTTTTGATTTCGCCCAAATCTTCTCGCGGATCCGATATCAAGGGATTCGACCCCTCGGTCTATTGAGTTTCTGTCAGCGGCCCGCGCTTGCCTGAGGCGGGACGCACCAGTAAAAGGGAACGGCTACGGCGGCCTTCCTCTTGAACGCAGCGCTGATCACCTATGAGCACCGGCACCCACAGCTATCAGGACGACCCGCGAAACGCGTCGGTGCTTATCTACGTCAATGGAGCGCTTGTGCCCCGGGATCAGGCCACGGTATCGGTGTTCGACAGCGGCTTCATCCTGGGCGACGGCGTGTGGGAAGGGCTGCGCCTGCATAACGGGCGTTTCGCCTTCTTGGACGAGCACCTGGATCGCTTGTTCGAGGGCGCCCGTGCCCTGGACATGGACATCGGCATGAGCCGTGATGCCATCGAGCAGGCGCTCTACCGCACCGTCGAGGCCAACGAGATGCGCGACGGCGTGCACGTGCGATTGATGGTGACGCGGGGGCGCAAGGCTACGCCCTATCAGGACCCGCGGGTGACCGTGGGGCCGGCCACCGTGGTGATCATCGCCGAGCACAAGACTCCGGCGGCCAATGTGCAGTCCTCAGGCATTCGACTCTTTACCGTGCACGTGCGCCGGGGGCCGGCGGATGTGCAGGACCCCAAGATCAACAGCCACTCCAAGCTCAACTGCATCCTCGCCTGCATCCAGGCAGCCAAGGCCGGCGCCGACGAGGCGCTGATGCTGGATCCTCACGGCTTCGTCGCCACCTGTAACTCCACCCATTTTTTCATTGTTCGCCGCGGCGAGGTGTGGACCTCCAGCGGCGACTACTGCCTGGGCGGAATCACCCGCGGAAAGATCCTCGAGCTCTGTCGACAAAACGGCATTCCCGCTTACGAGCGGAACTTCAGTCTTACCGACGTCTACGGCGCTGACGAAGCCTTCGTTACCGGCACCTTTGCCGGCGTCACGCCGGTTAAGGAAATCGACGGCCGCGGAATCGGGCGCGGGCTGCCGTTCGAAACGGTGGAGCGACTACGCGCGCTGTACCACGCGCGCATCGAAGCGGAGTGCGCTGAAAATTGACCGCGGCCATCCGTATCGCCATGTGGTCGGGGCCGCGAAACATCTCCACCGCAATGATGCGCGCCTGGGAAAACCGCGGCGACGCCGCGGTCTGGGACGAGCCCCTTTACGCTTACTACCTGCATAAGACCGGCATCGAGCATCCCGGCGCGGACGAGGTCATCGCCGCCGGTGAAACCGACTGGCGTAAGGTGGTGAAAATGATCACCGGCCCCGTCCCCGGCGGACAACCGATCTTTTTTCAAAAGCACATGACCCATCATCTGCTGGATGAGATCGACCGCGGCTGGCTGGACCAGATGGTCAACTGTTTTCTGATACGCAGCCCGGCCGAGGTCGTCGCCTCTTACTCCCGTACCCGGGAAAATCCGGTCATCGAGGACGTGGGGGTCGTGCAGCAGGCGGAGATTTTCGACTACCTGCGGGCGCGGAAAAAACGCGCGCCGTTGGTGATCGACGCCCGCGACGTGCTGGAGAATCCCGAGGGCATGCTCAAAGCGCTTTGCAACGCGGTGGGCGTCGAGTTCACCCCGCGCATGCTCTCGTGGCCGGCGGGTCCGCGGGAAAGCGACGGCGTATGGGCCACGTACTGGTATGATTCCGTTATCGCCTCGACGGGCTTCATGCCCTACCGTCAAAGGTCCCTGCGGCTTTCGACTGAGCTTGAAGCCATCGTGAAGGACTGCGAGCCCTATTACCGCAGGCTTTACGATCTGCGGCTTGTTTCTTAATACGCTGCCGGCCTCCGGCAAGCTGTTAAAATCAAAGCGCGCGCCGGCGGCACCCGTGCGCAACCCGCTTGAAGTCTTTTTATAAGGAGCAGCTTTGCATCCCATGGAAAACTACGGCATCGGGCAGCCCGTTCGCCGCAAGGAAGACCAGCGCTTCCTTACCGGCCAGGGGCGTTACGTGGACGACATCACCCTCGACAATCAGGCCTATGCCTGCATGGTGCGATCCACTTACGCCCACGCGCGAATTTCGGCAGTCGATACAAGCGAAGCGGAGAAAGCACCCGGCGTCATCGCCGTGCTCACGGGAAAGGACTGGGATGCAGACGGCTTGGGCCCCATCCCTACTCGGACCCCGGCGAAGAACAGCGACGGATCGCCGGTGCCGGTGCCTAAGCGTCCTGCGCTCAATTCAGAGCGGGTGCGCTACGTGGGTGACGGCGTGGCCTTCGTGGTGGCGGAAAGCTTCGAGGCCGCCCGCGATGCCGCCGAGCTGGTGGAGGTGGAATACGAGCCGCTGCCGGCCATCGTAAACGCAAAAGAAGCCGTCGCCGATGACGCGCCTGCCATATGGGACGACATTCCCGGCAACGTCTGCGTGAAGTTCGAGGCGGGCGACGAAGACGCGGTGGACAAGGCCATCAACGGGGCTGCCCACGTGGTGCGTCTTTCACTGGACAACCAGCGGGTCACCGCAGCACCCATCGAGCCCCGCGGCGCCATCGGCGTGTGCGAGCCGGACGGCAAGCGCATGACGCTGATCTGCGCCAGCCAGAACATTCATTCCAACCGTAAGCAGCTGGCGGAAAATGTTTTCGGGATCGAGCTCAAAGATCTGCGCTCGGTGGCCTACGACGTGGGCGGTGGTTTCGGCGCCAAGAACTCGCTTTATCCCGAGTACGCGCTGGTGCTGTGGGCGGCGCGGCGCATCGGCCGGCCGGTGAAGTGGATCAATGACCGCAGCGAGAGCTTTCTTTCCGACTCCCACGGCCGAGACCAGCAAAGCGAAGTGACCCTGGCGCTGGATAAGCAGGGCAATTTTGTCGCGCTGAAAACCCGCTCCATCGGCGGCTTCGGTCCTTACCTGCTTTCCACCGGCCCGTTTACCCAGACCGGCGGCACCGCCCGCACTCAGGGCGGCGCATATCGCATTCCGGCGATCCATTTCAGCTCGCGCGCCGTGTTCACCCACAACGCATCCACCGATCCCTACCGCGGCGCCGGGCGCCCGGAGGCCAGCTACCAGATCGAGCGCATCATCGATCTGGCGGCGGCGGAGCTCGACATGGACCCCATCGAAATCCGCCGGCGGAACATGATCAAGAAAAACGAGATGCCCTATAAATCCGGCGTCGGCACCGAGATCGAGTGCGGTGATTTCCCCACCGTGTTCGAGCAGGCGCTC
>JBFIYQ010000265.1:0-4176 GCA_041605275.1 Gammaproteobacteria bacterium | reverse complement strand
GCCATAGCCCATGGCGTAATAAATCGTTTGCTGCGGATCGGGCTGAAAGACGCGGGGCATCATATCGTGGCTGACGTCAACCCAGCCCCACCACGAGTATTCGAGGTCAATACCCTCAAGGATCGGAAACTTGCGGTAAAGCCCTTTCAGTAACAGCGCCAGATGCTTGGGATTTTCGGCGTCGAGCCCCGTGATTGCGCTGCGGCTGCCGATCTGCACCCGGCCGTCGGGGAGGAAGCGATAGTAATGACGCAGCGTGCGGGTGTCCGTCAGCGGAGAGCAGGTCTTGAACCCGCAGGCGTCCTTCTCTTCGTCGCTTAGCGGGCGCGTGACGATGGAGTTCGACAGGATCGGCATCAAGCGGTTCTTTGTCCGATTGCTTAAGCCCGGCGGCGTATAGCCGGCGGTTGCGAGCGCCACGGCGCGGGCGCGCACGGTGCCGCCGGGCGTGGTCAGGTGATGCACGCCGTTCTTTATCTTCCACCCCATCACCGGGCTGGCCGGGTGAATGGTGGCGCCGAGTTTCCGCGCAAGATTCTGATACCCGAATGCGAGCTTGGCGGCGTGGATACAGGTGCCGTCCGGCTCATGCATGGCGCCGGCGGCCTCTTGATCCTTTACGTGCTGCTCGTGGAGCTCTTCGCGCGAAATAATGCGCGAGCCGTAGCCGAACGTCTCGTTGAGCAGTTTCGACTCATTCTCGAGCTTCGGCATGACGCCGGGCTTGTGCGCGATGTAGTAGTGGCCGCCCTCCTGGGGATCGCAGTCGAACTCGCCACAGCCGATCAGGTCGCGAAAAAGGTCAAAGGCCTCGCAAACTTCGACATGCATCCGCTTGGCAACTTCGACGCCCCAGCGCTGGATCCACTGCGATCGTTTGAGCCGGCCGGAAGAAATCTGCGCCTGACCGCCGTTGCGCGTAGAGCAACCCCAGGCGACGGTGTTGGCCTCCAGCACCATGGCCTTGATGTTGTGTTCCTTCGCCAGATGAATCGCGCAGGACAGACCGGTGTAACCGGACCCGACGACGACCACTTCAGCTTCCATATCGCCGGAGACGGGACCGTCGTCCTGCGGCGGCGGGCCGGCGGTGCCGATCCAGTAGGTGGGCGCATAGTCCCGGTTATGACCGGGGCCGGCATCCACCAGCGGATCATATCGGGGGTCGTAGCTGGCCTTGGGCCATTTCTTTGGACGAAGCGAGGTCGACACGGTACTGCGCTCAGCAAGCAGATCGGAGGAGAGCGCGCCGGCCCTGCGGCCAGCGCCAGTGCGCATGCGACATCGACTTCAAGAGGAGGATGTCGGTTCGTAACCCAGAAAAACCGCTACGTTCGATTGTGCCGTCGCGGATATCGGGTCGAGCCGCGGTGCAGAACAATGAGCCTTTGCCAGAGCGTTTCACTACGTCGTCGATGAGACCAAGGTTAGTAAGCCCGGTGACTTACCCGATCTGAAAGTGATTTTTAAGAAGAAAGTTTTTTTCAGGTCATTTCGGCGGCGTTGCCGAAAGACCGGCCCTGCACTTCCTGCTGGTTGTCGAATATCGAGTCGGCGGCCGGATCCCGCGGATAGGGGATGCGCACCGGCACCGCCGTCTGGCGCGCCTCGCGGGTCGGCGCGCCGCGCAGAATACGCGCGTCGAATTCCGCCAGGTCCGGGCGCTGGTAAACCGGGAACGCGTCCACCGCCGCGTAGCTGAAGAGCAGCAGCGGGCGCCGCGAGTCGCTTTCGTTCTCGCGTGAGCCGTGCACCGTGCGCACGTGATGAATCGAGATGGACCCGGCGGGTCCTGTGAGCGCCACCGCCCTTTCGCGCGCATCGCCGAGCTCCGCCGGATCGAGCGCGCCGATGAACGTGCCGTTGCGATGATGATCGAACACCGGCCCGCGGTGGCTGCCCGGGATCACCATCAGCGGGCCATTGTCCTTCCCGCAGTCCTCCACCATCACGCCCACCGCGAGCAGGTCGTCGTTGGTGTGGGGATAAAAAGCCCAGTCCTGGTGCCACTCGACGGCGGCCTTCGCGCCCGGCGGCTTGAAGTTCAGCTTGGCGTGGTCGAAGCGCACCGAGCCGCCGAGCAGATCCGCCACCGGATCCACCAGGGCCACGCTCCGCATCAGCGCGTTGAACGCCGGGTGTCGAAGGTGCGGATGCTTGACCCGCCGGACCTTAGGAGAGTCGGGCCGGTGACCTGGGCCGATATCGTAGACGGCATTGCTCGCGGCAACGGTCCGCGCAGCATCGTTGAGCTCCACGATCGCCGCGCGAAGACCCGCGACCGTGACTTCGTCGAGATAGCGCTCGAGCACGAGGTAGCCGTGCTCACGGTAGTGGGAAATTTGGCCGGCGGTGAGGGACATCCCGGAAGTTTTTTCAATTATTGGCGCGTGACGTAGGGCCGAATTGTAAGCGAGCCCAAAGCCGGGGGATAGCTTCCCGGATGACCCCCTTTTTCTACCGTCCCAGCGCATCTGAGCGCGAAATCGAAAAGGTATACTGTGCCCGGCATGAAGACGCTGGAAGCATTACATCCCACCGCACGAAAATTCGCCGAGCACGCTAAAGGCCTGGCACTCGAGCTGGAGATCCGTCAGTTCGAAGCCACCACCCGAACCGCCGAGGACGCCGCCAACGCCATCGGCTGCAGCGTGGGCCAGATCGTTAAGTCGCTGGTTTTCCTGGTCGACGGCGAGGCGGTAATGACGCTGGTGAGCGGGCCCAACCGTCTGGACGAGAGGAAGCTGGCTGAGCTCTGCGGCGTCGGCAAGAAGAAGATCAAAAGGGCGGACGCCGATAAGGTGCGCGAAGTTACCGGATACGCCATCGGCGGCGTGCCGCCGTTTGCTCACTTGAGACGCTTACGCACCTTCGTCGACGAGGACTTCTGGCAATACGACGTCATCTGGGCAGCGGCCGGCACCTCGAACGCAGTATTTCCCATTGCTCCGGACGCGCTGGCCCGGGTGACTGAGGGAGAAGCAGTCGCGCTAAAAAGCGATGGCTGAAGAAACTATCCGCAGGAAATTTTCAGCGCGCAGTGCGAGGCGTGCGGAGAAACCGGCTCGAACCGATCTCAGTTCAGCACCGCGTAGCCGCGGTTCCTGAGACAGTTCTTCACCACCTTCTGCCGTTCGTGGCGGGTGGCGCGCGCACCGCGCGCGAGGCCGACCACGGCGCCGGCGCCGGCGCCTTTTGTTGCCGCTTTGCTGCTGTCGCCGACGATGCCGCCGACCGCGCCGCCGACTACCGCGCCGCCCACGGCGCCACCCCCGGCTTTGCCGTCCACCTGCCTGGAGATTTCCTGGCACTCAGCAAGGTCCCAGCGATACTGGGCCATGTCGACGCCGGCTGGATCGATGACCACGCCGCCGCGGCGCGCGCCGCAGCCGGCGGTGACGAGAATGCTGACAGCAAGCAGCGAATAAAGTAAAAATTTCACCCGGTCAATCCTGTGTCCGTTGGAGTCTGTAAAGAATAGACGCCCCAATTGGGGTGATCGAGGAGCGTCTGCGGCAACTGAAAGCGAGTTATTTCAGCTTCGCCGTGTGCCCCAGGTTCAAAGCCAACAGCGAAACAATGCAACGGGCGTTATCCACGATCTTCGCGGGCAGAAAGTTTTTAAATCAGCTGTTAGCGGTCGCCGCCGGCGACCTTGGAGATGCGCTGCTCCTGCCTGGCAAGGACATTGGTGAACGGACAGCCGCGTCGGGCGAAACCTCGTGGCGTACCTTCGGTCCGGGAAACGTTGTTGAAACGGGTCTTAATTGTCCCAGCCGCTCACGGCCTTCACCTCCATGAAATCCTCCAGCCCCCAGACGCCCCCCTCGCGTCCGTTTCCGGAAGCTTTCATACCGCCAAACGGGCTGCCGGCGCCGAGGGCATCGCCGTTCATTTCCACCATCCCCGATCGCAGCCGCCGCGCCACCCGGTTGCGCTTGGCGCCGTCTGAGCTCTGGATGTAGTTGAGCAACCCGTATGGGGTATCGTTGGCGATTTGGACCGCCTCGTCTTCGGTTTCGAAAGGAATGATCGACAGCACCGGACCGAAGATCTCTTCCCGGGCAATGGTCATCTCGTTGGAGACGTCGGCGAATACCGTCGGCCGGACGTAATAGCCGCGATTGAATCCCTCCGGACGGCCGACACCGCCGGCCACCAGACGCGCGCCCTCAT
>JBFIYQ010000264.1:0-4113 GCA_041605275.1 Gammaproteobacteria bacterium | reverse complement strand
GGGTAACGAAACTAAAGCAATGAAGTCCAGTTTCATCATTCAGAAACGTCAACCGTGGCGTCGCATGCTGGCCATGGCGGCCGCGGGTATCGCCATTGGCGCGGGGGGCTATGCGCTCAGCGAACGCGAGCACGAGACTCGCGACCAGCATGTGACCCGCCTTCAGGTGGAGCAGAAAACCCTGCTGCAGGACAACCAGCAGCTGAGCGAGGAAAACGACGATCTGAAGGCCCGCGTTGCGATTCTCGAGCGCAGCAAACAAATTGACAGCAAGGCCTACGCCGATCTGGATACCTATTTGAAGCAGCTTCAGGGCGAAATTCTCGAGCTGCGGGAAGAGGTCGCATTCTACCGGGGCATCGTTTCCAGCAACGAGACCAAGGGCGTATTAATCCATACGTTCATAGTCGAGAGGGAGGGTAATACCGATGCGTATAGATACTCTCTGGTGCTGACGCGGAATATGCGTAACGACCGGCTGGTTTCGGGAACTGTGGACTTGTCGGTCTCCGGGGAGATGCACGGGGACCTAAAGCAGCTATCCTTAAAAGAGGTCTCCGATTCGGACGGCTCGGCGCTGAAGTTCAGATTCAAGCATTTTCAGCGTCTCGAGGGCAGGATGACCCTGCCGAAGGGCTTTGTCCCCCACCGCGTTGTGGTCAACGTGCAGACCCGGGGGGGACGCCGGACCGACGTGGAGAAGGCCTTCGACTGGTCACGAGCCGTGGGGTAAGGGATGCTGGAGATGTTTGGAAAACGTAAGAAGATTAAGGCCTCGAAGATCGATTCCCTTATTGGTCGACAAACCGAAATCTTCGGCGACCTTCGATTCTCGGGCTGGCTGCACGTGGACGGCACCGTCAAGGGTAACGTGGTCGCGGACGACGACTCGTCGTCTGTCTTGACTCTGAGCGAGCACGGGACCATAGAGGGCGAAGTGCGTGTGCCCAACGTCGTGCTGAACGGCGTCGTCATCGGCGACGTGCACGCGAACGCTCAAATCGAGCTCGCCGCCAACGCGCAGATCACCGGCAACGTCTACTACCAGCTCATCGAGATGGCCATGGGCGCCGAGGTGAACGGCAATCTGGTGCACCGCGGGGACCTGCCCGAGGAAGAGGCCCTTAGGCTGGAGCAGGGGCCCACCCTGAAAATGGCCGAGGAGACCTGAACCCGGGGGCTTGAAGAGCGGTCTTACCGGCATCATCTGTATAATGTCGGGCTTCGAGGTGAAGCCCTAGAAACGACCGGTATCCCATGAGCAATTCCAGCGTTCAAACGCCCGGCGCCCTTCAGCTGACCTCCAGCGCCGCCCACAAGGTCCAGGAGCTTGTCTCCAAGCAGGGCCGGGACAGCGCCTTGCTTCGGGTCTATATCCAGGGCGGTGGATGCTCGGGTTTTCAGTACGGATTTACTTTCGAGGAATCGGCCCAGGACGACGACACCGTATTCGAACGGGAGGGTGTCAGCCTGGTGGTCGATCCGTTGAGTTTCCAGTATCTGATGGGCGCCGAAGTGGACTACAAGGAAGATCTGCAGGGCGCGCGGTTCGTCATCAACAATCCCAACGCGGCCACCACCTGTGGCTGCGGTTCCTCCTTCTCGGTC
This sequence comes from Gammaproteobacteria bacterium, assembly GCA_041605275.1. GTDB lineage: Bacteria > Pseudomonadota > Gammaproteobacteria > HK1 > HK1 > CAMYJH01. Next base: position 2,505 of record JBFIYQ010000264.1, on the reverse strand, counting down.
TGAAGCCAATTATTCTTCAGCCGCCGGCGGTGGGCCGGTGGGCCTCGTTTTGTACCGCCGCTTCGGAAGGATCCCCTTCCCGTTGCCCTTGGCCCGGGCGCGATTCAGTCCCGGTCCGGTTCCGCCACCGGCACCACCAGGGTCACCCTGGTGCCCTCGGCCGGCGCGCTTTCCAGTAGAAGCCTGCCGCGGGATTGCCGGGCGAATCCGTAGCTCCGGCTGAGTCCGAAACCCCGGCCCTTGGCCGGCTCTTTTGTAGTCACAAACGGTTCGAGCGCCCGGACGAGCAAAGCTGGATCGATTCCCCTGCCGGTGTCGGATACGGCGATGCTGAGATACCGGCCCGGCGCCAGCGCGTGCTCCGCCGCATCGCCGGCCGCGTCATGGTCGTAGCGGGCCGCCGAAATGCTCAGCGTGCCGCCCCCGGGCATCGCCTCGCGGGCGTTCTCCACCAGACAGTCGACTGCATTCTTGAATGCCGCCGGATCCACGTAGGCGCGGGGTAAATCCGGATCCGCGGAAACCTCTAGGGAGATGTCCTTGGTAAGGGCCTGCTGTAAATGCCGCTTCAGCCCGCTCAGCAGCTCGGTGACATCCACGGCTTCAGGTTGCAGCAAGTGGTCTCCGGTGCAGGCCAGGAGCTGCTCCATTAAGTCCGTGCCTTCCTTACTGGCCGACAGGGCGTCGTTTATGAGGGGTTTAAGCTGCGAGATCCCCGGGTGCTCGTCGATATCCTCTTTAAGAATTCCCAGGGTGGCGATGACGATCCCGAAGAGGTTGTTATATTCGTGACTGACGCGCCTCACCAGTTCACTGATCGCGTCCATGCGCTCGCGGGAAACGGCATCGAGTCCCGAAGCCGACCGTTTGGATTCATTCACCGCCCGACTCTCGACCAACTTATGCGGGAATCGATGATACCCGGTGGCACGCACTTGGCGACAGGTACGCTGCTATTAGGCATTTTAATCCTATAGAATGGCGCGGGGTTGGCGAACCCGGACTTCAGAACAGCTCAAAATAACTGCGATACATTCATGTCTGCCTCCGCCGTAATCCTAGTAGTTGATGACGACGAGCGCCTGCGTAGAACGGTCTCAAATTATCTTCGCGCGGAAGGTTTTCAGGTGCTCGAATCCGGCTCCGGCGAGCAAATGAGATCGTGCCTCGCCAGCGAGACAGTTGACCTGATTATTCTTGACCTAATGCTGCCCGACGAGAGCGGCCTGAATCTGGCACGCGAGCTGCGCGCAAGAGCGGACGTGGCAATCATCATGCTGACCGGTAAGGTGGAAACGGTGGACCGGATCGTCGGACTCGAGATCGGTGCCGACGATTACGACACCAAGCCTTTCGACCACCGCGAGCTGCTCGCCCGGGTGCGCACCGTGCTCAGGCGTGCGCCCAAGGCGCGGCGGCAGACCAACACCGTCCCGGTGTCCAGCGTGCGCTTTGAAGGCTGGGTTCTCGATCTCGTCACCCAGGAGCTCAGTTCCCCCGACGGCCGGGTGGTGCACCTGACCAGCCACCAGTATCAGCTCCTGGCTTCCCTGGTGACCCACGCTGACAGGCCGCTCAGCCGGAGCGAAATTTCGAAGCTGCTCGCGGGTCGGGACTGGTCTCCACTCAACCGCAGCGTCGATGTGCTGGTGGCGAAGCTGAGGAAGAAGATCGAGACGGACCCCAAGGCGCCCAAGCTGATCAAGACCGTCCGCGGGGTGGGCTACAAGTTCGCTGCCCGGGTGGAGTTCGCCGGCTAGCGCCCCGCTCCCCGGCTTCTCCCACGCTCCTGCGGCGCACCGCCGCGGTCGTCAAGCCAGGCTGTCTCGCCCCCCTGCTGCCCGCGGCCCCGGCATCGCTGATGGGTCCCCGGCCCAATACTTGACGACCAACTCGCCCGGGGGGCGACGAAGCGCCCTTCCCGAATGCCCGGCCGCCGCCGGGAAATTTTCCCGATTTCGAGCCTTTCCGCCGGCTTGAGGCCGGCTCGGTCCGGCCCTCTCCGCGTGCCCTGAATCCGTCGCCTTCGCCGCTTTCCGGAAGAATTTGGGGGCGAAAACTTTTCCCCACGGCGTTCGGCTGATACCATGATTTTTAACAGGGAAATACCAAACTCTACCAAAAACGATGAATTCCACATGTTCGGATACCTTGATAAATGTTATATAGATAAAAGAGTTATCGGGCAGAGCAGCGAGGCTTCGGAAATTACGGCCTCAGGATGCCAGGATTTACCAGAAATGACGTGGACTCGGAAAACAGGGTACGTGTCCCCGCAAGCCTTGGGCCGCTTCGACTCGAGAAACGGCCCGTCAGCTTTGTCCCGCTGGTGTGGCAGCGTCAGCTTTTGGTGGCGCCGGAAGAGGAGTTCCACGCCTGGTTGCTGTGCCACCTGGACGATGAATCACAACAACAATTCGAATGGCTCGTTTCTCCCTACGAGCTGCGCGATTACGACGGTCCCGATCCGGAGAAGCTCCACATGTCGGCTCTGATTGCTTCCGT
>JBFIYQ010000263.1:0-4193 GCA_041605275.1 Gammaproteobacteria bacterium | reverse complement strand
TTTTGGTCCGGAGGCCGGCGAGTTCATGGCCTGGTTGTGGTACGGGAATGGCATGAAGCTATATCAAGGCATGTATGACAGGTACGGATACAACGTCAAGGTCATTGTTTGCGGAATGCAGCCACCTCGAAGCTCGGGCTGGTTTGCCAGCGAAGTGGAGAACAGGGAGGATCTCAAGGGTCTAAAGATGCGCATTTTCGGCTTCGGGGGCGAAGTCATGAAACGACTCGGAGTCTCCGTGCGTCCCCTGGCACTCAGTGAAATCATTCCGGCGCTGGACAGCCAGAAGATCGAGGCCGCTGAGTTTTCGGTACCTGTCATGGAGCGTCGCTTGGGTATTTCCAGGCACGTTAAGTACAACTACTTTCCGGGATGGCACCAGCAGGCTTCGATGATGGAGCTACTCGTTAATAAGAAGGATTGGAATGGAATGCACGAATCTCAGCGGGCCTTTATTGACGTAGTTTGCAAGGCGGCAACCGCAAATTCTTTCGCCGAAGGGGAGGCGATGCAATTTGAGCCACTCCGCGAGAACGTTGCAAAGGACAAAGTGGAGATTCGCTACTGGTCGAACGACATGCTTGAACTTTTCGAGCAGGCATGGCAGGAAATCGCCAGGGAACAGGCTGCCAGCGATCCATTCTTCAAGGAGGTTTGGGAGGATCTGTCGGATTTTCGCGCCAATTACGACGTTTGGAGGAAAAACGCTTTTCTCCCGCGCCGGAGGCCAGACTGAACCTATCAGTCTCGTAACCACTTGACCCAACCGATCCGCAAGCGGATTTTTGTGCATGTCACCCGAATTGTCGGCCCCGGCCGCGGGGCACATCACTGGATAAGTCTTTAGCCTGCCCAAATGAACAAACAACCGAGCGTCGGTCTCTTCGTGACCTGCCTTGTCGATCTTTTCCGTCCCAACGTCGGCTTCGCCGCGATCAAGCTGCTGGAGGACGCCGGTTGCCGAGTGAGCGTGCCGGAGGCGCAGACCTGCTGTGGACAGCCGGCCTACAACAGCGGTGACGCGCCTGACGCGCGGGACATTGCCAGACAGGTCATCGAAGCTTTCGAGGAATTCGACTACGTCGTCGGTCCTTCCGGGTCGTGCATGGGCATGATCCGCGAGCACTACCCGCAGTTGTTCCCTACCGATGCGTCCTGGCGTGGCCGCGCCGATAAGCTGGCGGAAAAATCCTACGAGCTCCTAAGCTTCCTTCGCGACGTGCTCGGCGTTGATCGCTCGGAGGCGCGCTACGAGGAAACGGTGACCTATCACGATTCCTGCTCCGGCTTGCGCGAGATGGGGGTCAAGTCCCAGCCCCGCGCGCTGCTGGAGAAAGTCAGCGGGCTAACCTTGAAGGAAATGAATGAGACCGAAGTCTGCTGCGGCTTCGGCGGCACCTTCTGCGTCAAATATCCGAAGATTTCCGAGCGCATGGTCACGGACAAGGTGCAAAGTATCACCGAATCCGGCGCCACCACCCTTCTCGGCGGCGACCTCGGCTGCCTGCTCAACATGGCGGGACGGCTGAAGCGGGAGAACAGCCGGGTGAAGGTCTATCACGCGGCTGAGGTGCTGGCGGGCCTGACCCAGGTTCCGCCCATCGGAGATCCCAAATGAGCGCCGATAGAAGTTACCCAACGATCACGATCCGCCGAACCCGGCTAGCGAGCTGAGCGATGGAATCCCGAGCCCATGAATTCAAGCAGCGTTCCCAGGCCGCGCTGCTGGATCCTTCGCTTAAAAAGGCCATGGGCAAAGCCAAGGGGGGTTTTCAGCAAAAACGTCGCAACGCCGTCGACGCGCTGCCGGAGTTCGAGCACCTTCGACAGGCGGCGCGGGAGATCAAGGAACACACCCTGCACCATCTGGACTACTACCTGGAGCGCTACGAACGGGCCGTCACGGCGGCGGGCGGTCAGGTCCACTGGGCCAGCACCACGGAAGAGGCGCGCGAAATCATTCTGAAGATCTGCCGGGATGCCGGCGCCAAGCGCGTGACCAAGGGCAAGTCCATGGTCGGCGAGGAAATGGGCGTTAACGAGGCGCTGGAACAGGCCGGCTTCGAGCCGGTGGAGACGGATCTGGGGGAGTACATCATCCAGCTGGCCAAGGAACCGCCCAGCCACATCATCGCCCCGGCGGTGCACAAGACCAAGGATCAGATCACCGAATTATTCCACGCCCACCATCAGAAGTACGGTCTCAAGGATCGCGTGACCGAAGTGGCCGCCATCGTCAACGAGGCGCGAACGGTGCTGCGCGACAAGTTCCTGTCCGCGGACGTGGGCATCACCGGGGCGAATTTCCTGATTGCCGAGACCGGCTCCAGCATCATAGTCACCAACGAGGGCAACGGTGATTTGACCAACACCCTGCCGAGGACCCATATCGTCACCGCCGGAATAGAAAAGGTCCTTCCCACGCTGGAAGACGTCAGCACCATCCTCAGGCTGCTGGCGCGAAGCGCCACCGGACAGGAGGCGTCGGTGTACACCACCTTTTCCACCGGGCCGAAACGCAGCGACGATCTGGACGGGCCGGGCGAGTACCACGTGGTGCTTCTGGACAACGGCCGCTCGCAGATGCTGGGTAACGAGTTCCACGAGATGCTGCGCTGCATTCGCTGCGGCGCGTGCATGAACCACTGTCCGGTGTATCAGTCCGTGGGCGGTCACGCCTACGGCTGGGTCTACCCGGGACCCATGGGATCGGTGCTCACGCCGCTGATGGTGGGGTTGGACAGAAGCTTCGATCTTCCCAACGCCTGCACGCTCAACGGGCGCTGCAAGGAAGTCTGCCCCATGAGCATTCCGCTGCCCGACATGCTGCGTAAGCTCAGGGAACGCGGACATGAGCAGCGGCTCAGCCCGCCCCGCGTTCGCGCCGCGCTCCGATTGTGGGCCTATTTCGCCAAGCGCCCCGGGCTCTACCGGCTGGCCACGCGCTTCGGGATGGCGGTGCTCGGCCGGCTGGGAAGGCGGCGCGGGCGTTTCCGTCGCCTGCCTTTCGCCGGCGGCTGGACCGACGCGCGCGATCTGCCCGCGCCTCAGGGGCAGACGTTTCAGGCGGCGCTCAAGGCCCGGGGAACTCAAAGGTGAGTAACGCACGGGAACGCGTGCTGGCGAATATCCGCGCGGCCCTGAACCGCCGGGGGCCGCTGGCGGAAAGCGTCACCGCGGTGCTCGACGCGCGGCTTGAAAGCCCGCGCGCCAACCTTAAGCCGATGGTTGACGGCGATCCGGTCGCGCGATTCGTGGCGAAGATGGAGTCCGTCCACGGCGCGGTGGTCCGGGTCGAGCGCATGGATCAGGTTTCCGAGGCGGTAGCTGCCCATCTCGAGCAGCACAACCTTTCGCCGGAGCTGGTGGTGGCGCCGGATCCCGAGCTCGAAGCGATACCCTGGTCCAATCGCTTTGCCGTCGAGCGCCGCGCCGCCGCAGGCGACGATCGGGTCAGCGTGACCGGCGCCTTCGGCGGCATCGCCGAAACCGGCACGCTGGTGCTGCTGTCCGGGCCGGAGAGCCCGACCACCCTCAATTTTCTGCCCGATGACCATATCGTGGTGCTGCGGGCGGATCGCATTGTCGTCCACATGGAAGACGCCTGGACCCGGCTTAGAAAAGAGCGGGGCAAGATGCCGCGCACCGTCAACCTGATCACTGGACCGTCAAAAACCGCCGACGTGGAGCAGACCATTCAGGAAGGCGCCCACGGACCCCGGCGGCTCAAGGTCATTCTCGTCGGTTGATTTAAACTTTTTGCGTCGATGATTTAAGTCGAGGTACTCGCATGTCGAATGTCGTATGTCCTTTGTCGGGTACGGCAAGCGAACGCCTCCGGACGAAGCAAACCCAGCTACGTGAATATCCGCCGGTCGACGGCTGGCCCACCCTGGGCCGGTTGCTTTCCGGCGCAGACAGCCTTTCCGCTTGACGCCCCTCATCTTATTGGGAGTGTTGATCAGCGCCGCCGTCGCGTGGTTCGGCTGGCGTAAGTTTCGCCGCTCCAGGCGTAAGCGGGCATTCAAACGGCGTTTTCCCCGGCGCTGGGTCGAAATTCTGGAGCGCAACGTGCCGATTTATCGCCTCATGCCGGCTCCGCTTCGCGCACAGCTTCACGGTCACGTCCACGTTTTTCTCGATGAGAAGGTTTTTATCGGCTGCGGCGGACTCGTGATGAGCGACGAAATACG
>JBFIYQ010000262.1:0-4195 GCA_041605275.1 Gammaproteobacteria bacterium | reverse complement strand
GAGCTGGTGACACCCACATTCGGTGCCATTGGCGTCGCTGGCGTGATTGCTTTCATTGTCGGCTCCATCATCTTGTTCGACACCGACGTCGAGGGGTTTCAGGTCTCCATGCCGCTGGTAATCACCGTCGGCGCGGCGGCGGGCGTGCTCTTCAGCGCCACCATAATGATTGCACTCAGACAGCGCCGCCGGCCCGTGGTGAGTGGCCAGGAAGAAATGATCGGTGCAATAGCCGAGGCAATTGAGACATTTGAAGACTTCGGAAAGGTCCGCACCCACGGTGAGATCTGGTACGCGCGCGTCCAGCATCGGGTCACCGCCGGACAAAAGCTACGCATCAAGAACGTCGACGGCCTGACCCTCGAGGTCGAAGCCATGGAAGAGGAGAGATGAGATGAATTTAATTTCCTATGGCATTGCGGTTCTTCTAATTTTGGTGCTTGCGTATTACGTCGTCTTTATTTTTCGCGAGTACGAGCGCGGCGTGGTGTTCTTTCTCGGACGTTTCCAAAAAGTGACCGGACCCGGGATTCGCTTTCTGATCCCTGGTATTCAACAGATGGTGCGCGTGGACTTGCGCACAAGGGTACTGGACGTGCCCACCCAGGACGTTATTTCCCACGATAACGTATCGGTCAAGGTGAATGCGGTGGTGTATTTCCGCGTGCTCGATGCGGAGAAGGCGATACTGCAGGTGGAAGACTTTTTCGCCGCCACCAGCCAGCTCGCCCAGACGACTCTCAGGTCGGTGCTGGGACAGCATGATCTGGACGAAATGTTATCCGAGCGGGATAAGCTCAACGCCGATTTGCAGGATATTCTCGACAAGCACACCGACACCTGGGGCATTAAAGTCTCTACCGTCGAAATCAAGCACGTGGACCTCAATGAATCCATGATCCGTGCCATTGCCAGGCAAGCGGAAGCGGAACGCGCGCGACGGGCTAAAGTCATCGCCGCCGAAGGTGAGCTGCAGGCTTCGGAAAAACTCATGCAGGCGGCCGCGGTGCTGGCCCAACAGCCGCAGGCGCTGACGCTTCGCTATCTGCAATCCATGATCGATATCTCCGCTGAAAAGAGCTCAACTATTATATTCCCCATTCCCATCGACCTTATGGCGGCGTTCAAGGATATGGTCGATAGGCAAAAGAATGCGTGATGCGTGATGCGTGATGCGTGATGCGTGATGCGTGATGCGACGAGCGTATCCGATCTGGAAAGTCCGTCAAATTATCTTATTTTGTTTCCCGTCACGCGCAAGCCGTCGCCTGACTCCACTTTCCAATTACGCGTCACCTCGCCCGCCTTAGTCCTGGCGGATTAAGCGCGCTCGCGGCGGTGGTAAAAACTCGTTTTCTAATTTCAGCCAGACAGGAGACACCCATGCGGCTCAAAGACAAGGTGGCCGTCGTTGTCGGCGGTGGACAGACGACGGGAGAAACCATCGGCAACGGCCGGGCCACCGCTATCTGCTTCGCTCGTGAAGGTGCCGCGGTCTTGGTAGTGGATAGAGATCTCGGTTCCGCCGAGAAAACGGTGGATACCATCAATGCTGAAGGTGGCAGCGCTTCCGTGCTGGCCGCTGACGTGACCAGGGAGCCGGATTGCGCGACTATCGCCAAAGAAAGCCTGTCCCGCTACGGACGCATCGATGTACTTCACAACAATGTCGGTCGATCCGAAGGAGACGCGGCGACGACCGAACTTAAAGAAGAAGCCTGGCTCGCGCTCATGGATGTCAACCTCAAGAGCGTGTTCCTCACCTGCAAACACGTGCTTCCGATCATGCGAACTCAGAAGGCGGGCGTAATCTCTAACATTTCATCAACCTCGTCGGTCTGCTCGCGTCAAACCTTGGCTTACAAGACCGCAAAGGCCGGTATCAATGCGATGACCCAGAATATGGCCATAGAGAATGCGCCCCACGGTGTGCGGGTGAACGCGATTCTGCCCGGCCTCATGGATACGCCCATGGCCATCGAGCGCCGCGCCCGGGAACGTAACGTTCCTCGCCAAACGGTGCGCGACGAGCGGGACGCCCAGGTGCCGCTGGGAAAGATGGGCACCGCCTGGGACGTTGCGGCGGCGGCCGTTTTCCTCGCCTCCAACGAGGCGAGCTATATCACCGGCGTGCTGCTTGCCGTGGACGGCGGCCTGAGCGCGAGAGTTGGCTGATGGGCCGGCTCAAAGCGCTGGCGCGGTCGAATCTAGACAGCGAGCAACGCGCGCTCTTTGACGCCATAACCACGGGAGAACGGTCGAAGAGAAGGCCGTTGGAGGACTTTCTCCTCGAGGACGAAAGCCTTCGCGGTCCGTTCAACGCCTGGCTCCACGTCCCGCAGCTCGGCCAGCCTGCCCAGCGGCTGGGCGAATCCCTCCGTTACCAAAGCGACTTGCCGCCCAGGCTGCGGGAGCTGGCGATCCTCACCGTGGCGGCGCGATGGCGGGCGGATTACGAGTGGTGGGCCCACAGCCGCATCGCCAAAACGGTCGGCCTCGGCGATGAGACCATAGCAGCCCTCAAAGGCGGAGCGTTGCCAAGCGGAGCCGGCGCGGAAGCGAAGGCCGTGCACCGCTTCGCCTGCGAGCTCATGGATACTCGGCAGGTCAGTGACGAAACCTACCGCGAGGCCGTGGCTGTTCTCGGCGATTCGGGAGCGGTGGAGCTCGTCAGCCTGCTCGGCTATTACACCTTGGTCTCCATGGTCCTGAAGACATTCAAGGTCCCGATGCCGGCGGGGGAAAAGCCGCCTTTCTCTGCCGAATCGTAACGCCGGACCGGGGCGGGGCCGCCTCGGCGATCGGATTTCCGCCCGGCGTGCCCCCCGTTCCTGCCGGCGGGGCCCGGGATTGCACCCGATCCAGGGGCTATATTTATTCCAGTCCCGCAATTCGGAGCCCCCGTGAAAGGTCCCGATCAGGCGACGCCGCAGCTTCGACGGCGCCTGCTGAGCCAGCGCTTCTTGCTCTCCCTGCTGGTGCTGATAGTTCTCGGCACCCTGGCGCTGATTCAGGCTTTTTCCATACAGCGGTCCGGCCTGCGCCAGACGCAGCTGGCTCGATTCGAGGTCTTGGAACGCGCCCGACTGGTGGCCTCGGGTCACGACCAGTGGCTGGCCGAATCCCGCAACATTCTGGCGGCCATGGCGGCGGCGCTGCATGCGCTGCCCGCGCCGGATAAGGGCTGCACCCGGATGTTCAAGGAATTCATCGACCGCGCGCGGGGATTCGACACCGTGCTGCTTGCGGACCCCGCCGGCAATCTCCTTTGCGCACCGGCTCCGGTCACCCGGCAGGTCAACTTTGCCGACCGCAGCTACTTCCGGCGTGTCATGGAAAGCAAATCGTTTTCTGCCGGTGAATACATCGTCGGGCGCGTCAGCGGCAAGCGTGTTCTACCGGTAGCTCTTCCCATGCTCGACCAGGGCGGGTCGATTGAGAGGGTCATCATCGCCGGCAGAGAGTTGGACTGGCTTGGATCGGTGCTGGAACGACAAGGTTTTCTCAGCACCGCACGAGTGACCATTCTCGACCAGAAGGGGACAGTGCTCGGCCAGTATCCCGGCAAAGACGCAGCGGTAGAAAGATTGTTTCCGGATGAATCCGTGGTGGAAGCCGTCAGCTCCCGAAATTCCGGAGTGGTCGAATCCACAATCGACGAAAACGATCATCGTCTGATCGGCTTCACCCGGCTGAGTCAGGTTTCCGGAGAGGTGTTCGTGCTGGTGAGCGTTTCCATGGACGCCGCGATGTTGCCGGTCAAAGAACTCGTGAGCCGCGGCAACCTGTTTCTGGCACTGACCATGAGCGTGGTGCTCGTTACCCTTTGGGCGGGCCTTGGAATACTGATTCTGAATCCCTTGGATCGGCTGCGCGGGGCAATCCAGCGTGCCTCCCACGGCGACCTTTCCGTTCGACTGGGGGACATGGGCTTGTCTTCCGAGATGCGCTCCATCTCAGCCGACTTCGACACCATGGCCAGCGCCCTCGGCGAAGCCAACGCGCAGCTTGAGAAGCTTGCCACCGTCGACCCGCTTCTCGACATTCCCAACCGGCGCAAATTCGATGAAGTGTTCGAGAAAGAGTGGCTGCGGGCGCGCCGGGCGGGCAAGCCGCTGGCGTTGATGATGATCGACCTTGATCGATTTAAAAGCTACAACGACCGCTATGGCCATCCGGCGGGGGACAACTGCCT
>JBFIYQ010000261.1:0-4226 GCA_041605275.1 Gammaproteobacteria bacterium | reverse complement strand
GGACCCGACGATATCGCCGCGATTCTCTACACCTCGGGCACCACCGGACGACCCAAGGGTGCGATGCTCAGCCACCGTAACCTGTCGTCGAACGCGGAGGTGCTCCACCGAACCTGGGGATTCGGTGCGGATGACGCGCTCCTGCACGCGCTGCCGCTGTTTCATACCCACGGGCTTTTCGTCGCCTGCAATACCACCTTGCTCAACGGAACGGGCATGCTGTTCTGCCCTAGGTTCGACCTGGAGACGGTCAAGAGACTGCTTCCCCGCGCCACCGTCTTCATGGGCGTGCCGACGTTTTACGTCCGGCTGCTTGCGGATCCCGACTTCGGTCCCGAACACTGCGCCAACATGCGCCTGTTCATCTCAGGATCGGCGCCGCTGCAGGAGAAAACCTGGCGCGAGTTCAAATCCCGCACGGGCTTCGAGATCGTGGAGCGCTACGGCATGACCGAGTGCGGCATGAGCACGTCCAATCCCCTGGACGGAAAACGAAAACCGGGAACCGTCGGTCTTCCGCTGGCGGGCATATCGCTTCGAGTCGTCGGCGATGGCGGCAAGCCTCTGCCTGCCAATGAGGTGGGCCAAATCGAGTTCACCGGCCCGCACGTTTTCAAGGGCTACTGGAAAAATCCCGAGAAGACCGCGGAAGAATTCACCGACGACGGCTTTTTCAGGTCCGGCGATCTGGGTTATCTGGACGAGGACGGATACGTTTACATCTCGGGCCGCGACAAGGACCTGATCATCACCGGCGGCTACAACGTATACCCGAAGGAAGTCGAGCTTTGTATCGACGAGCTCAAGGGCGTTGCCGAATCCGCGGTGATTGGATTGCCCCACGATGATTTCGGCGAGCAGGTAACGGCGGTGATCGTGGCCGCCGATGGTGAGGTGGCGCCGGACGAGGACGCGGTGATCGATGCGCTCAAGCAGCGCCTGGCCGGATACAAGGTGCCGAAGCGAGTGTTTTATCTCGACACGCTGCCGAGAAACGCCATGGGCAAGGTGCAGAAAAACCTGCTGAGGGAACGCTTCGAAGCCGAATCGAAGAAATCGGCATAGCGGAGAACCAATAACGGGTTGCGTCTAACGCAAACAGGAACAAAGCCCGACGTAGGAACGGCCTTGGCCCCGATTCCTTAAGATCAGGACGTTCCAAAAGCGTCAATTTCCGGATACCTCGTCCACTACCCTCACCCTCAATCCATCGATGGCGTTGGGCAGCTGGGTGACGATGACCCGATCGCCACCCTTGAGCTGATCGCTGCGAACGAGAACACGGCGGTCCCGACCGATGGCGTGGATCTCGCCCACGCGCTCCACGTCCACGCCCTTCATCAGACCGTCGTCGAACAGGTAGATCCGGTTGCTGCCGTAAAGCGCCTCCAGGGGCAGCGCAACGGCGGCGCTGACCGGCGGAAGATCCACCACCAGCTCCACGGTACGTCCCAGCGGCAGCCACCGAGAGCCATCACGGATTCTAAACAGCGCGTCCGCCCCCCCCGACCCGGCGCGCACCTCGCCGGATATGCGATCCAGCACCGCGTCGACGCTGATGCCGTCGACTTCAGTCCATGCCTCGAGCGGGCGTTTCTCCAGCAGGCTCTGACGCACCAGCGGCAGAGAGCCCGCCGGCACCTGGGCGCGGATCTCCAGCGCGCTGGTGTCGTACAGGGACACCAGAGGATCACCGTTCTTTACCCGGTCACCGATGGAGACGAACACCTTGGTCACCCGGCCGTCAAAGGGCGCCATGATCCGGGTGCGTTCGAGATCCAGCGTGGATCGATCGCGCGCGGCGTCGGCCTGGCTCAGCCTGGATCGAAGCCTGGCCATCACGCTCTTATGCTGTCGGATCGCGAGCTCGCGGCTGTCCACGGCAATTGACTGTCGTTCCACCGCCTGGCGCGCGGCGTCCAGCTGGGACTGCGAACCCACGTTGGTTTTGACCAATCTTCGCGCGCGTTCCACCTCCTTGCGGGCAAGGGCGAGCAGCTCTTTTTCGTGCTCGAGGGTTTTCAGATCGTTGGCGTGCCTTTCCTTTTCGAGCTCCATCTCGGCCGCGATCTGATTGATCTCCGCCTGGCGTTGCGCAACGTCAAGGGCGACCTCACGATCATCAAGGCCGACCAGCAGCTCGCCGGTCTCGACGCGATCGCCTTCGCGCGCCGGAACATTCAGCACGTCGGCCTCAACACCGGAGGTAAGCCGGGCCGTTCTCGGGGATTCCGTACGCCCAAAGAGCCGCAGGTTGGGAGACCGTCTCGCCGGCTCCACGGTTTCGATGACCACACTCCAAGCCTTCTCCCGGGACTCGATTGGCCTGGGCTCCGGCCGGGTGGCCTTAAGCGCGGCGTAAGCGGCGGCGCCCGTAAGCAGGATCACGACCGGAACGATGACGCGCGCTGCGCCTCGACCTTTATTGAACGGCCGGTTTTTCCAACTCGACATCGCCATGACGCAAAATGCTAACAGGCGAGCGCAGCGGTGTCCTGACCGCGGTCAAAGGGAAGGTTGGTTCAGGCGCGCCGCGTTGCGGCCACGCGCGCCGATTTTATTGACGCTTCATGGCGTCGAAAAACTCACCGTTGGTTTTCGTCGCCTTCAGCCTGTCGAGCAAAAACTCCATCGCCTGAACCTCCTCCATGGGATGGAGCAGCTTTCTCAAGATCCAAACCTTTTGCAGCTCATCAGGCTTGGTCAAAAGTTCTTCACGGCGCGTTCCGGAGCGATCGATGTTGATAGCGGGAAAGATACGCTTCTCGGCGATCTTTCTTTCCATGTGGATTTCGCTGTTACCGGTGCCCTTGAATTCCTCGAAAATCACGTCGTCCATGCGCGATCCGGTATCGACAAGAGCGGTGGCAATAATGGTCAGGCTGCCGCCCTCCTCGATGTTGCGCGCGGCGCCGAAGAACCGCTTGGGCCGCTGCAGGGCGTTGGCGTCCACGCCGCCGGTGAGCACCTTGCCCGACGAGGGCACCACCGTATTGTAGGCGCGCGCGAGGCGGGTGATGGAATCGAGCAGGATGACCACATCGCGCTTGTGTTCTGCGAGCCGCTTGGCCTTTTCGATAACCATTTCCGCAACCTGGACGTGGCGGCTGGCGGGCTCATCGAAGGTGCTGGAGACGACCTCCCCTTTCACCGAGCGGTCCATTTCGGTTACTTCCTCAGGGCGCTCGTCGATAAGAAGCACGATTAGATAGCACTCCGGATGATTCGCCGCGATCGAGTGGGCAATGCTTTGCAGCATCATCGTTTTTCCGGCCTTCGGTGGAGAGACGATAAGGGCGCGCTGTCCTTTCCCGATGGGCGCGATCAGGTCGATGATGCGGGGCGTGAGGTCCTCGGTGGCGCCATTGCCGATTTCGAGGTTCAGCCGCTCGGTGGGAAACAGCGGCGTCAGATTCTCGAAAAGGACTTTGTTCTTCGCCGCGTCCGGGCTGTCGAAATTGATCTCGTCGACCTTCAGCAGGGCGAAATATCGCTCGCCCTCTTTGGGGGGTCGTATCTTTCCGGCCACCGTGTCCCCGGTGCGGAGGCTGAAGCGGCGTATCTGGCTGGGCGAGACATAAATGTCGTCAGGCCCGGCGAGATAGGAGCTGTCGGCCGAGCGCAGAAAGCCGAAGCCGTCCTGGAGAATCTCCAGCACACCGTCGCCGTATATGTCCTCGCCCTTCTTGGCGTGGCCCTTGAGGATGCTAAAGATGATGTCTTGTTTGCGCGACCGCGCGACACCTTCGATGCCCATCTGCTGGGATAGCTCCAGCAGCTCAGGGGCGGGCATTTGTTTGAGTTCGGTTAGGTTCATGTAATGAGAACGGCCGCCTTTACGGCAAGGCCACGTGCTAAAGCGAGCGCGCGCCCGCGCAGACAAAAACTACAAAAGAAAGGGTTGGGTCCGGGTCAGCTAGGGGTTATTGAGAAGCGCGTGAAATGCGGCAAAACCGCCACGTTCTTAGATTAAACTAGCACGCAATTCCGACCGCGTCCAGCCCGTTTTCATGCGGTTGTGAAGACGATCCCGGGTCCGCTCAGAGGTTGCTGTCGATGAATGCCGAAAGCTGTGATTTGGACACCTGCCCCACCTTGGTTGCCTCGACGTTGCCGCCCTTGAACAGCATCAGCGTAGGGATGCCGCGAATCCCGTACTTGGGCGGGGTCTCGGGGTTTTCGTCGATGTTCAGCTTTGCGATCTTAAGCTTACCCGCGTATTCTTC
>JBFIYQ010000260.1:0-4231 GCA_041605275.1 Gammaproteobacteria bacterium | reverse complement strand
CGGGAGCGCGCCCTTCCCCTGGGGACGACGATGCCTATAGTTTGAGTCATCGATGGTAATTCTTTGAAATCGCGCCAAGCCATGGCATTTACAATCGCATACCGGGGGACAAATCGCATGACGTCCAGCGCCGCCAGTCTCATTGCGGTGCTGACGCTGGCACTGGGAGCCGGTTTCGGCGCCGAAGCGGCGCTGCCCCAGGCGGTGGACGATCAGGAGCTGCCCAGCCTCGCACCGATGCTGGAGCGGGTCACGCCCTCGGTGGTAAATATCGCCACCCAGGGCAGGGTTCTGGCGAGGGAGAATCCACTGCTCAACGATCCCTTCTTTCGCCGCTTCTTCGATCTTCCGGCGCGACCCCGGGCGCGACGCTCACAGAGCCTCGGCTCGGGCGTGATTGTCGATGCGGAAAACGGCTACATCATCACCAACCACCACGTTATCGAGCACGCCGAGGAAATTACCGTCACGCTTCGCGACGGGCGCCAGCTCAGCGCCGAGGTCGTCGGCGCCGATCCGGCGACGGACGTTGCCGTGATCAAGGTCGCCGCAAAAGATCTCACCGCGGTCAAGCTTGCGGATTCGGACAAGCTGCGGGTGGGCGACTTCGTGGTTGCCATAGGTAACCCGTTCGGACTCGGCCAAACCGTCACTTCGGGCATCGTCAGCGCGCTGGGGCGCAGCGGTCTGGGGATTGAGGGATATGAGGACTTTATTCAGACGGATGCCTCCATCAACGTCGGCAACTCGGGAGGCGCGCTGGTGAACCTGCGCGGAGAGCTTGTCGGAATCAACACCGCCATTATTGCGCCGGGCGGGGGCAACGTCGGGATCGGTTTCGCGATTCCTTCGAATATGGCTCGCGAGGTGATGTCGCATCTGGTGTCTTACGGCGAAGTGAAGCGCGGGCTGCTGGGCGTGGCCACCCAGGATCTGACCCCGGACCTGGCGGAGGCCTTTGGAATCCGGGGCGTACGCGGTGCAGTGGTGGTAGAGATCTCCCCCGGGTCTTCGGCCGCCGAAGCCGGGCTGCAGGCGGGCGACATCATCACCTCGGTCAACGGCAAGACGATCACCAGCGCCGCGGATCTTCACAATTCACTCGGGCTACTTCGTGTCGGTGAAGAAGTCCAGATCAGCGTGCTCAGAAACGGGTTGCCGCTTGCGGTGAGCGCTCGCATCGGTGAGCGCCGTGAAGTCACCATGAATGCGGCCGATCTCTCCGAGCGTCTTGCCGGTGCGGTGATGTCCGACATTCCCGACCGCTCGCCGCTCAAGGGGCGCATCGAGGGCGTGCTGGTGGTGGAAGTGGAACGTAACAGCACCGCCTGGCGCTACGGGCTCAGGCCGGGCGACGTGATCGTCGCGGTGAATCGGATTCGGGTAAAAAATCTGGAAGAGATGAAAAAAGTCGTGAGCTCAGGCGGTCGCGCTATCGTGCTCAACATTCAGCGCGGCAACGGATCGGTGTTCATCCTCATTCAGTGAAATCTTTCTCGCGGTTAACGCGCTTGGGCCGGCGGCGTTGAATTAGGCTCTAAATGCGCGGTTCCTGCGGCGTGACGTGCGCGCGTCGAGTCTGTTTTTGTCTCGATGAATTCAGGCTCGCTGATCCCGAGACAGGCTTTTAGTCGGCCCCGTCAGCCTTCCACCTTGCGGTCCTGCTCCAGCTCCGGCGGGGACTCGTGCTCCAGCTCCACGCTTTCGATCTTTTCGAAGCGGCTGCTGATCTTCTGCGCCGAAGTATGCACTTCGTCCACGTCCTTGTTTGCCAGCTTGATGTGCCGCGACAGGTTGTCCATGCGCTTCTGGAATCGCTCGAAGTCCTTGGACAACCCCGCCAGGTGTTCCTGAATGATGTGCACCTGCTTTCGCGTGGCTTCGTCCTTGAGCACCGCGCGCGCCGTGTTGAGAATCGCCATCAACGTAGTGGGCGATACCATCCAAACGCGGTAGCGCTGCGCCTCCTGAACCAGGTCCGGGTGGTGCGCCTGAATTTCCGCGAATACCGCCTCCGCGGGAATGAACATCACCGCGCCCTCGGAGGTCTCGCCGCGAATGATGTATTTCTCGGCGATATCCTGGATGTGTTTTCGAATGTCGAGCTTGAACTGTCGTTCCGCCCCCTTGCGCTCGGTCTCGCTGAGGGCGACATCGGTCATGCGCTGATAGCTTTCCAGGGGAAACTTGGCGTCGATGGCGACGTTCCCGGTGGGGTCGGGAAGAAAAAGAATGCAGTCTGCCACTTTCCCGTTGGACAGCGTGTACTGCAGCGCGAAGCTCGATTCCGGCAGCACGTTGCGCACCAGCGCGTTGAGCTGCACCTCGCCGAAAGCGCCCCTGGAGCGTTTGTCCGCCAGCACTTCCTGAAGGCTCACCACGTTGGTGGACAGCTCGGTGATTTTCTTCTGCGCTTCGTCGATGAGCGCCAGGCGCTTGAGCACATCGGCAAAGGTGGCGGTGGTCTTCTCGAAGCCTTCGGAAAGCCGCTTTTCGACCTCGCCGCTGATGTCCTTGAGTCGTTTGTCCGTAGTCTGGGTAAGGCCTTCCACGCGCTTGCCGATTTCGTCGGCGCTTCGCGTCAGCGCCTCGGTCACCTGCCGCTGGACGACCTGCATCCCGCTCTGGAGCGAGTCCTGCAGCGTTTTGATCGCTTCGGCCTGGCGCTGCTCGAATCGCGTCTGGTGCTGGCCGAACGCCGCCTGCACCTGCTCGCGCAGCTCGCCCATGGAACGACTGGCCTGTACCCGGCCGTCACCCAGCTGTGCACCGACGTCCTTCTTTAAGTCCTCGAAGCGCTCCACCAGCGCCGTGCGCAGCTCCCCGGAGGCTTCCGTGTAGCGCGTTTGCAGCTCGCTCAAGCTGCGCTGTACCGCCTGCTGGGCGTTGAAGTGGCTCTCGGCGAGGGTTTTTTCCAGTCCGCGAACGCTCTCCTCTAGAGCCCGGGCTCGGGCTTCCATCAGAGCGCTGTGATCATCGAGCCGGGTCTGGATCCGGATCAGATCCTCGGCGGTGTCGGCCACGGTGCGCCGCAGCCACAGGCTGATCAGGACGATGACAACGATCCCCGCCAGAATCAGCAGCGCGAGAATCGATCCGGGATCGATCTGAAGGCTCATGCCGATAACGGAGGCACGAAGCGAGCGCTTGACGAATCAGGATGAGCCAGAAAACGAATTGCCATCCGCGCGATTGTCGCGGCTTACGACCCGGAACTCAATTTGTCCGTGTACGCGCCGACGCCCGCGCGGTGCCGGCGGGGCGGCGGTGGAGTTATCGGACGGCGGCTTCCGAGATCAGAGGCTTACTGTTCGTCCGGCACGGCGTTGGCCTGGACGGCGGCAGGGTCGGCATTCACCAGCGGCGAGAGCTCCGATACGGCTTTGGCCGCGACCTGGTCGCCAGCCTGGGCCGCCAGCATGTACCAGCCCAGGGCCTGAGGGAGATCCTTGGCCACGCCGACCCCGTACCGGTACATGTAGCCGAGGTTGCGCTGGCCGTAGGCGTCCCCCTGGTCGGCGGCTTTCAGGTACCAGTCCCGCGCCGCCTCCAGATTGCGGCGGACGCCGACGCCCTGCTGGTGGAGAAAGCCGAGGGCGCTTTGCGCCGGCGCGAATCCCTGGCGCGCCGCCTTGCGATACCAGCTGGCGGCCACCTGCGCGTCCTTTTCCACCCCAAGGCCGTGCAGATAGGCGTGGCCTAAATAGGCTTCCGCCGCCGGGTAGGCCTTGATCGCGGCTCTGCGAAGCCATTTGAGCGCCCTGGCGTAGTCCACCGACGTCACCGTGCCATCCAGGTACATGCGGCCCAGGTTGCTCTGCGCGCTGGGGTCGTCCAGCTCGGCGCCGCGCTCAAGCAGGGAAAGCGCCCGCTGCGGATCCCTGTCCACGCCCTCGCCCTTCAACAGCATGAGGGCCAGGTTGTTGAGCGCCACCGGATTGTCCTGCTCCGCCGCGCGCTCGTACCAGAACGCCGCTTCGGAGGCGTCCTGCCCGGTGCCGCGGCCGGCCCGCAGCAGATCGCCGAGCTTCGCCTGGGCGCCGGGGTGCCCCTGTATGGCCGCCTGCATGTACCACTGGAGGGCTTCGGCCGCATCGGCGGCAACGCCGTTGCCGCGTTCGTAGCGGTAGGCGAGCTGCACCTGGCTGTTGGGATCGCCGCTCTCGGCGGCTTTTCGAACCGCCTCTAGACTTGGCCCGCCGGGAGCGCCCCGCTGTCCCTGCCGGTAGAT
>JBFIYQ010000259.1:0-4236 GCA_041605275.1 Gammaproteobacteria bacterium | reverse complement strand
CTTCGCCACCAGCGCATTCTTCTTTGCCTCGATGCCCGCCACCTTGGTGCTGGTGTAGATGGCCTCGTATTGTTTCTCGATGCGCTTTTGCAGTGGTCTCACCAGATCGCGATCGCAGCCGGGGATGAGCCCTTCCAGCAGCTCCACCACCGTTACCTTGGAACCCAGGGCGTGGTACACGGTCGCCATTTCTAGACCGATGATGCCGCCGCCGACAACCAGCAGGCGTTTCGGAATGTCCTCGAGCACCAGCGCGTCGGTGGAATCCATCATCCTGGGATCGTCGTTGGGGAAGGGCGGGATAGCCGTCGCCTGGGAGCCCGCGGCAATGATGGCGTTATCAAATGATATGGTTTTAGTCCCGTCTTTACATTCGACGCTGATCAGGTTGGGCGATTCGAACTTTCCTACGCCTTGAACGACTTCAACCTTTCGCTGCTTGGCGAGCCCGGAGAGGCCTTTGGTCAGCTGCCCCACCACCTTCTCTTTCCAGCCGGCGAGCTTTTTGATGTCGAATTCGGGTGCGCCGTAGGTGACACCGTGTTCGCCCATGGCCTTAACGGCGTTGACCACCTCGGCGGTATGCAGCAGCGCCTTGGATGGTATGCAGCCGACGTTGAGACAGACCCCGCCGAGGGTCGGGTAGCGCTCCACCAGTACCGTCTTCATCCCCAGATCCGCGGCGCGGAAGGCAGCGGTATAGCCGCCCGGTCCCGAGCCGAGCACCACAACCTGGGCGTGCATGTCTCCGCCTTTCGCCACCTGACCGGCTGCGGGCGTCCGTCCGGCGGCGGGCGCCGGCGCGCCTCCGTCGCCCCCGTTTCGTCTTGCCTTCACTTCCTCGTCTTTCTTTCCCTTCGCCTCGGCTGCCTTTGCCTCCGCCGCCTCCAGCGTTGCGATCACTGACCCTTGAGAAACGCGATCGCCGACGTTGACGTGCATTTGCTTGACCTTGCCGGCGTGAGTGCTCGGCACGTCCATGGTGGCTTTGTCGCTTTCCAGCGTGATGAGCGGCTGCTCCACGTCCACCGATTCTCCGCCGGACACGAGCACCTCGATGATTTCGACGTCTTTGAAGTCGCCGATGTCGGGAACTTTTATTTCGATACTTTGGGGCATGGGGTGTCCTTCGGAGTCTCGCAGTAGTTATCGGTTTGCGGATCGCGTTGGAAGACAGCTAAGGCGGCGCATCGTACACGGTAGACGGGGTGTATCACCGTAGGCCTGTTTTCCCGTCTACTGTCTACCGCCTACCTCCTACTAAAGAAGCAACCTCCTCACATCGCTCAGCACGCCGCACAGAAACGCCATGAAGCGTGCGGCCTCGGCGCCGTCGATGACCCGGTGGTCGTAGGAGAGGTCCAGCGGAAGCATCAGTCGAGGCGCGAACTCCTTGCCGTTCCACACCGGCGCCATGCGCGAGCGGGTGACGCCGAGAATAGCAACCTCGGGGGCGTTCACGATGGGGGTGAAGGCGGTGCCGCCGATTCCGCCCAGGCTCGAAATGCTCATGCATCCGCCCTGCATTTCGTTGGGCTTTAGCTTGCCTTCCCGCGCCCGGCCGCTTATTTCAGCCATCTCCAGCGCGAGGTCGATGATGCCTTTCTTATCCACGTCGCGCAGCACCGGAACGACCAGACCGTTGGGCGTATCCATGGCGATGCCGACGTGGAAGTATTTTTTGAACACCAGGCTCTCGCCGTCCGGGGTAAGCGACGCGTTGACGCTGGGAAACTCCGCCAGGGTCGCGGCCACCGCCTTGGTGATGAAGGCGAGCGCGGTGATTCGCGCGCCTTTCTTCTCCGCTTCGGCTTTAAGCGATTTACGAAACTCTTCCAGCTCGGTGACGTCGGCCTCGTCGTGATGGGTGACGTGAGGGACGTTGAGCCAGGCCCGGTGAAGATGCGGACCGGATATTCTCTTGATCCGGGGCAGCGGACGCGTTTCAATTTCGCCGAACTTGGAGAAATCCACCGCCGGAATCGGCTCGATTCCGCCGCCTGCCGCGGGTACGCCGGCAGGCTTCGCGAGCGCTTCCTTAACAAACCTCTTGATGTCTTCCTTGAGTATTCGACCCTTGCGGCCGGTGCCGCGAACTCCGGAAAGATCGACTCCCAGCTCACGGGCGAAGCGCCGCACCGCTGGGGTGGCGTGAAACGCGGCTCTGGGCGCCGGCGCTTCGGCCGAGATGGCCGCAGTCGGCGAGGGCCGCGAGGCCGCATCGGCGGCCGGGGCCGGCGCAGCTTCAGCGGGTGCCTGCCGCGGTGCTTCGGTTTTCGGTGGCGGCGCTTCCTCGGCCTTTGTCGCTTCGGGCTGGGGCTCCTTTACTGCCGCAGCGCCCACCTCCATGGTGAGGATGACGGATCCCTCGGAGACCTTGTCGCCTACCGCGACCTTGACCTCTTTCACCGTCCCCGCATGGGGCGACGGTACGTCCATGGTGGCTTTGTCGCTCTCGAGCGTGACCAGCGCGTCCTCTTCCTTGACCGAATCGCCGGCGCTGACCAGCACCTCGATCACCGGCACGTCGCTGAAATCGCCGATGTCCGGCACGCGCACTTCTTCCGTGCGCGTCCCGCCGCCGTCCTGTTTCGCGGGAGGCGCTGTCTCTGCTTCCGCTCTCGGCGGCGGCTCGGCTTGTTCCGCCCGCGCCTCCTGCTGACCGGCGCCGTTGCCGCCCGTGGGGCGGGAGGCCTCACCATCGACTTCCAGGATCAGAATGTCCGTTCCTTCGGAAACCTTGTCTCCGACGGAAACTTTGATCTCTTTCACTACGCCCGACTGCGGTGCGGGCACGTCCATGGTGGCCTTATCGCTCTCCAGGGTAATGAGCGGATCTTCCGCGCTCACCCGGTCACCCGCATGCACGAGCACCTCGATGATGGGAACGTCGTCAAAGTCCCCAATGTCCGGTACCACGACTTTGGTTGTTGATGCCACGACGTCAGTCTCCCTTTTTTATCGGTTCACACGGTGATCGGATTGGGTTTTTCGGGATCGATACCGTATTTTTTTATGGCATCGCTTACTTTCTTCGCCGGGATCTCGCCTTCATCCGCAAGCGCCTTCAGCGCCGCCACGGTGACGTAGTAGCGGTCCACCTCGAAGAATTTTCTCAGCTGCTTGCGCACGTCGCTGCGGCCGAATCCGTCGGTGCCCAGCGTGACGAAGCGCCGCGGTACGAAGTTCCGGATCTGATCCGCAAACAGCCGCACGTAGTCCGACGCGGCAACGACGGGCCCTTTTCGATCTGCCAGGCACTTCTCCACGTAGCTGACCCGCGGCTTCTTGTCCGGGTGCAGCATGTTCCATCGCTGCGCGTCGACGCCGTCGCGCCTGAGCTCGGTGAAAGACGGTGCGCTCCAGACGTCCGCGGCGACGCCGAAATCTTCTTTCAACAGCTTCGCCGCCTCCATCACCTCGCGCAGGATGGTGCCGCAGCCCATCAGCTGCACGACAGGCTGATCCTTTTTCGTTTTCCCGGCGCCTTCCAGCAGGTACATGCCTTTGAGGATGCCTTCTTCCGCGCCCTTGGGCATGTCCGGATGGACGTAGTTCTCATTCATGACGGTGAGGTAATAGAAGATGCTCTCCTGATCCTTGAACATCCTTTTCAGACCGTCCTGAACAATGACCGCGAGCTCATACGAGAAGGTCGGGTCATAGGAAATGCAGTTCGGAATATTGCACGAGAACAGGTGGCTGTGGCCGTCGTCGTGCTGCAGTCCTTCGCCCGCCAGCGTGGTGCGGCCTGCGGTGCCGCCAACGAGAAAGCCGCGCGCCTGCATGTCGGCGGCAGCCCAGGCGAGATCGCCTACCCGCTGGAATCCGAACATTGAATAGAAGATATAAAACGGGATCATCGCCAGCCCGTGGTTGCTGTAGGCGGTGCCCGCAGCAATCCAGGACGAGATCGCGCCCGCTTCGTTGATGCCCTCTTCGAGCACCTGGCCTTTCTTGTCCTCGCGGTAATACATCAGCTGGTCCGCATCCATCGGCTCGTAGAGCTGTCCCTTGGGGGCGTAGATGCCGAGCTGGCGGAACAGCCCTTCCATGCCGAAAGTGCGCGCTTCATCGGGCACGATGGGCACGACGTACTTGCCGATCTTCTTGTCCCGAGTGAGCGCCGTGATGATGCGCACCATTGCCATGGTGGTGGAGATTTCCCGGTCCCCGGTGCCTTTGAGCTGGCCTTCAAACGCATCCAGTCCCGGCACCTCAAGCGGTGCCGCCTCT
>JBFIYQ010000258.1:0-4290 GCA_041605275.1 Gammaproteobacteria bacterium | reverse complement strand
TCGCGGGTCGATCAGGCGCTGGCGGCGCGGGTAATTCGCGAAGGCGGCGCGCGACGCTTCGACAAGGGCGGCGATCATTTCTATGACCAGATTTCGGCGCTGCATAAATCCATCCGCGGCTCCGACCCCGACGCCACCCTCTACTGGCTGGCGCGCATGCTGGACGGCGGGTGCGATCCGCGCTATGTGGCCAGACGCCTGGTGCGCGTCGCCTCTGAGGATATTGGCAACGCGGATCCCAGGGCGCTGAGCATCGGGCTTGACGCACTGGAGACCTACGAGCGCCTCGGCAGCCCCGAGGGAGAACTCGCTATCGCCCAGGCGGCCGTTTACATGGCCTGCGCGGCGAAGAGCGACGCCGTCTATCGCGCCTTCGACGCCGCCATGGAGGACGTGCGTGTCCTTGGCTCCCTGCCGGTGCCGCCGCATTTGAGGAATGCGCCGACCAGCCTGACGAAGCAGCTCGGGCACGGGCGCGGTTATCGATATCCCCACGACGAGCCGGAAGGTTACGCCGCCGGCGAGCGCTACTTTCCTGACGAGATGGAAGTGAAACGCTATTATGCGCCGTCCTCGCGGGGGCTCGAGCAAAAGATCCAGGAGAAGCTGGCGCGTTTACGCCACCTGGACCGGCGCCATCGCGGTGACGAGGAGCCCGAGGAAAGCTAAGACTGAGTCGCAATCCAGGCAGATGATCGATCCAAATCTTATACGCAGGGAGCTGGATGACACCGCGCGACGCCTGGCGGTGCGAGGATTCGAGCTGGACGTAAAACGGCTGCGGGCGCTGGAAGAGGAGCGCAAGGCGGTGCAGGTGCGTACCCAGGAGCTCCAGAACGAGCGCAACGTGCGCTCCAAGGCCATCGGCAAAGCCAAAGCTGCCGGAGAGGACATCCAGCCGCTGGTGACAGAAGTCTCGCGCTTAGGTCAAGCGCTGAAAGAATCCGAGACCCGACTGAACCAGATCCAGGCGGCGCTCAACGACATTCTCCTGGGGATTCCCAACCTCACCCACGAAAGCGTGCCGGTGGGCCAATCCGAGGAAGACAATCGGGAGGAGCGGCGCGTGGGCGAGCCGCCGCGGTTTGATTTTGAAATTAAAGATCACGTGGACCTGGGTGAAGGCTTGGGCTACATGGATTTTGAGCTGGCCGGCAAGCTCGCCGGATCACGTTTCGTCACCTTTTCAGGCCCCATTGCCAAGCTCCACCGGGCGCTGGCCCGTTTCATGCTGGATCTGCACGTGGACGAGCACGACTACACCGAGGTGTACGTGCCCTTCCTGGTCAACCCGGAAACTCTCACCGGCACCGGCCAGCTGCCGAAATTCGGGGATGACCTGTTCCATATCGAGAACGCGGATTTCTATCTGATTCCCACGGCGGAAGTTCCGGTGACCAATATCGTGCGGGACCGCATCGTCGAGGCGAGCGAGCTGCCGCTCAAGTTCGTCTGTCATACGCCGTGCTTCAGAAGCGAGGCCGGCTCCTACGGTAAGGACACCCGCGGCATGCTGCGCCAGCATCAGTTCGAAAAAGTCGAGCTGGTACATATCGTGCGGCCGGAGGATTCCTATGACGCACTGGAAGAGCTGACCGGCCACGCCGAGGAAGTGCTGAAAAGGCTCGAGTTGCCGTACCGCGTAGTGACCCTTTGCACCGGAGACATCGGCTTCGGCGCGGCCAAGACCTACGACATCGAAGTGTGGATGCCGGCCCAGGATCGCTACCGGGAGATTTCGTCGTGCAGCAACTGCGAGGACTTCCAGGCGCGACGGATGAAGGCGCGATGGCGCAACCCGGCGAGCGGCAAGCCCGAGCTGGTGCATACCCTCAATGGCTCGGGGCTGGCCGTGGGACGCACTCTCATTGCGCTGATGGAGAACTTCCAGCAGGCCGACGGCAGCATCCGGATCCCGGATGCGCTGAAAGCCTACATGGATGGTGCAGAGCTGATTGGGCCGGATAGAAAAAACTGAGCGAGCCTGACGCGGCCTAGCTCCGGCGAAGGCGGGCTAGACCATCATCACCAGCAGCACGACGAAGGCCGCCACCAGGCCGAGCGGTATCAGTGCCGACAGCCACTCCTTGGGACTCCCTTTGGGGCTCTCGGCGATCATCTGCCTCGCCCTCGGGAAGATGACGATCAGCATGATGACGAGCAGAATCGCCGAGCCGATTTTCATCCACAAGTCCATCAATACTGTCCCTAATATCGGATTCGCGTGCGCCTAAACGGAGTGCCCCGGCATTGAGCCGGGGCACCGTGGGTCATCCTGACATTACTCGACCTCAGTCGTCGCCGCCCATGACTCCGAGAATGTGGAGCAGATGGACGAAGATATTGAAGATGCTGAGATAGATGCTCACCGTGGCAAGAATGTAATTGGTCTCGCCCCGATCATGCACCATGCGGCTGGTGTCGTAGAGAATGAAGCCGCTCATGATGAAGATCACCGCCGCCGAAATCGCCAGCGCCAACGCCGGAATCTGCAGGAAGATATTCGCCAGCGCCGCCATCAGCACCACCAGGAAGCCGGTAATCAAGAAGCCTCCCATGAAGCTGAAGTCCTTGCGGGTGGTCAGGGCGTAGCCCGACAGCCCGAGGAAAATGACGCCGGTGCCGGCGAAGGCCATGCCGACGATCTGCGGCCCGTTGGCGAGCGAAAGATAGACGCTCAGCAGGGGGCCCAAGCTGAATCCCAAGAGGCCGGTGATGGCAAACACAACGCCCAGCCCCGAAGCTGAGTTCGCGGTGCGGGGAAGCACCAGCCAGATCAGCGCGAAGGCGCCGATTAGGCCCAACAGGTAGGTCATCGGGGGCATGCGCAGCCACACCGAGACGGCCGCCGTCAGGGCGCTGAAAAGCAGCGTCATGGAAAGCAGGGTGTAGGTGTTCCGAATCAGCTTGTTGGTCGCAAGGGCCGACTCAACGGCGCGGGTCCGGACCAGTTCAGGTGTGCTCATCGCTGTCAAAACCTCCTGAAATTAATGAATTTTTTCACGATCTAAGTATGGGGTCAGACCGCGGATTTTCAACTAGGTTGCGCCTGATCATACCCTAGGCGTACCCCACCGCAAGAAGATGACCAAAGATTAATCCGGTCGCATCAAGTACGGCGGCCCTACAAACCGGTGGCTTTTCGCCTGGGGCGATGGTTTGGGCTATGCTCCTTCGCCCTTGAGGAGAGGTGGCTGAGTGGTCGAAAGCGGCGGTCTTGAAAACCGTTGACCCGCAAGGGTCCGGGGGTTCGAATCCCTCCCTCTCCGCCATTAAAACAAAGAGTTAGACCGTATTCCAGCTGAAGGTGCCTTGTTCTTGGTGCAAATTCGGTGCACTAAGGTCGAAAAATGCGCTAGAATTCGCTCGTGTGTGTGCAGTTGAGCAAGGGCTTTTCAAATGGCGACGATCACCCGTAGGCCGCTCACTCATGGCGGTTACGCTTACCGAGTTCAAATCCGTCGCAAAGGACACCCGACGCTTTCCAAGTCTTTTGAAACCCGCCGCGATGCTAGCGAGTGGGCACGCGAGCACGACAGGGAAGCAAAACTCGCCGAAGCATTCACGGATGCACGCGGGCGAAACAAGATGCTTGCCGATCTCATTGACCGGTATATGCGCGAGTACAACGGTCGCGACATGGCACGCCTTCCCCGACTCGCATGGTGGAAGAAAAAGCTCGGCGACACCAGACTGCCCAAGGTCACCCCAGACGTAATAGCGGACGCCCTGGACGATCTGAGGGCGGGCTACGCCAAACACGGTAGGCGCGGGGGTGGCAAAGCCACGCGCCGCAGGCGCAGTGAGGCGACGATCAACCGTTACCATGCCGTGCTTTCGGCTGTCTACCAGTACGCCCTGAAACGGCGCTGGGGCTGGGTAAAGCGGAATCCTTGCCGAGAGGTAGGGCGCGGTCAGGAAAGAACCGGGCGGCGGCGTTGGCTGGACGACCGGGAGCGGGAACGGCTACTGACGGCCTGCCGAAAGTCCGAATGGCCTGGCCTCTACCCGCTGGTGCTGCTGGCGCTGTCCACAGGCGCCAGGCGGGGCGAGCTCCTCGCGCTTCGCTGGCGGAATGTGGATCTGAAAGCGGGCCGCGCCGTTTTGCACAACTCCAAGAATGGCGAGCCTCGGGTGTTGCCGCTGGTCAAGCCGGTGCGAGATGCTTTGGGCAAACTGCCGCGCCGCATTGATTCGGACTTGCTCTTTCCCGCCCTCACCGACCCGGAAAAGCCTTTCGGCATCTACAAGGTCTGGTGGGCTGCGCTGCAAGCGGCTGATGTGTCCGAC
>JBFIYQ010000257.1:0-4296 GCA_041605275.1 Gammaproteobacteria bacterium | reverse complement strand
CGCGAGGAAAAGTAGCCCCCCTGTCCCGGATCCACGTTACTGGCGACGAATCGCTGAACGCTACTCTCATCTTTATCGCTCAACAGCTGGAGCGTGTACTGTTTTGGGTCGAGCGCGGACAGCCATTCAGCCGCCGACCCGCTCTGCCCGCTCGCCGCGACGGACTTCGCGGCAGCCGCCTGAAGCGAAGGCGTTTCCGCTGGAACGGTAAACTTCGCCTTTAAAGCCTCGAGCCTCTCATTGGCCGGCTGATAGCCCTGCTCCGCGGCCCGCCGGTACCACGCCATGGCCATGCGCGCGTCCAGCCGCACCCCGCGCCCGTGCTGGTGCAGAACACCAAGATTGAACTGCGCCTGCGGCAACGACTTGTTCGCCGCCCGCTGCAGCCACTCGGCTGCGCGCACCTCGTCTTTCTCGACTCCCGCACCGAGCGCATAAAGCGTGCCGATGTTGAACTGGGCTTCGGCGATTCCCTGGTTGGCGGCTTCCTCGTACCAGCGGGCGGCGGCGGCCATATTTCTCACCACGCCGCGTCCGCTGGCATACATCACGCCCAGGTTGTATTGCGCCTCGGCAAGGCCTGCCTCGGCGGACTGCTCGAACCAGCGGAAGGCCTCGCTGTCGTCACGCGCACCGCCCCGCCCGGTGGCAAAGCGAGCCCCAAGCAGGAATGCGGCGCGGGCATCGCCCTGCTCCGCCTGGCGAAGCAAGTGCTGAGCGTCGTAGACCGCGTCCGCGGAGCCGCCGCCGAGAAGATTCCCGCTGTCGTGCTCGGCCGAATCCACCGGCGGCACGAGCACGATGACTGCAATCACCGCAACGGCGAGCAGCAGCGCGTGCGGGCGAGGCGCCGCGTTCTGGAAAGTACTTGACAAGACCATCGGCCAGAGCGGTTTCATGCTTGAAGCGTAGTTTAATGTAAGAGCATCGACCGCGGCCTCTTTCCCGCGGTTTCCGCACCGAGCGGAATTGCCCATAATGGTGCCGCGGTCCGGTGACGATCGCGTCTGCCGAGATTTAAACCACCCGTTCGTCCAGAATTCGAGTATCGAAAATAACCCCATGACCAGCGACACCATTGCATTCATCGGCGGGGGCAATATGGCCACCAGTCTCGTCGGAGGACTAGTGGCCAATGGCCACCCCAGGGAAGCCATCTGGGTCACGGACGTGGACGCGACCAAGCTCGAGCAGCTCCAGGACAAGTTCCGTGTGAACACCACGGGCGACAACAATCTGGCCGTGCGAAGGGCGGAAACCGTGGTGCTGGCGGTTAAACCCCAGGTGATGTCGGCGGTGCTTTCGGAAATCGGGAAGTCGGCAAAGGGGGCTGCTCCGCTGGTGGTGTCCATCGCTGCCGGCGTGCGGGAGCGGGATATTCTTCGCGGATTGGGCTACGACGCCGCCATCGTACGCACCATGCCCAATACGCCCGCACTCTTAGGCTGCGGCGCCACCGCGCTATATGCCAACGCCTTCGTCAGCGCGGAGCAGCGCAGCCGCGCGGAGAACGTCCTCAGTGCCGTAGGCCTCACGGCGTGGGTCGATGACGAATCTCTGCTGGATGCGGTGACCGCGGTATCGGGCAGCGGGCCCGCCTACTACTTTTTCGTCATGGAGCTTATGGAACGCATCGGCATGGAGCTCGGCCTGAGCCCGGAAACGGCCCGGACGCTGGTGCTGCAGACGGCGCTCGGCGCCGCTCGCATGGCGAGCGAGACGGAAGAGTCTCCCGAGACCTTGCGGCGTAAGGTGACCTCACCGGGCGGGACTACCGAGGCGGCGCTTAAAAGGCTCAACGCCGGAGATTTCGAAACCGCGCTGAGGCAGGCCCTCGAGGCCGCCCGGGATCGGGCCGTATCTTTGGGTAACGAACTGGGCGGCGGCTGATGGGCAATCCATACGCTTCCGACGCGGCCACGCTGCTGATTCAGACCTTGTTCGGTCTGTACATTCTCGTCGTGCTGCTGCGCTTTATGCTGCAGCTGGTGCGGGCGGACTTCTACAACCCCATCTCCCAGTTCATCGTCAAGGTGACCCAGCCGCCGTTGGGCCCGTTGCGACGGATCATTCCCGGCTTCGGCGGCGTTGACCTGGCCTCCTTGGTGCTAATGTTCGCGCTCCAGTATGTCGAGATCTGGCTGCTGCTCGGGATTCACGGCAAGCCCCCGAGCGTCCCCGGTATCGCCATACTCGCGGTGGCCGAGCTGCTCAAGCTGACCATCTATCTGTTCTTTTTCTCCATCATCGTGCAGGTCGTATTGAGCTGGGTGAATCCCCACGCCCACAACCCGATCACGGTGCTCATCTTCCGGCTTAACGAGCCGATACTTCGACCGGCGCGGCGACTTCTACCGCCATTTTCAGGCGTGGACCTTTCTCCTTTGCTGGTGCTCATCGCTCTGCAGCTGGCCCTCATACTGATCGTCCGGCCGGTGGGCGACATGGCCATTCCGTTTTTCTGATTGCCCACGCTTGAAGGGCCCCGCCTGGCACTCCGAGAACGGTTCCCTGGTGCTAGAGCTCCGGGTTCAGCCGAGGGCGAGCCGGGACGAGATCAGTGGAATCGCCAATGGCCGCATCGCTGTTCGCATCAACGCGCCGCCGGTGGACGGTGCCGCCAATGACAGATTAAGAGACTTTCTTGCGAACGAATTCGGCGTCTCACGCGGCCGGGTGCAGATCCTTTCCGGGCGCGCCGGGCGGAACAAACGCGTCGCTATCGTTAAGCCCGGGCGCACGCCGAGGTGGCTGAAGTAGGGTAGACGTGCCGCGTCGCTGGCATCACCCGTCAGGCTTTCTTTCGGAAAAGCTTCTCCGTCAGGCTTGGCTTGGCGCCTCGACCTCTCTTCTTTTCACGGTTGAGCTGCTCGCGAAGACGCACCAGGGTATCTTCCGGCACAGTGTTTCCACTGAGCTCATCAAAGCCATTGGGCTTGCTGAGCACATATTTCGCCGTTTCGTCCATGAACTCGGAATCGACCTGGTCCGCATCGTAGGTGTAGGTTGAGATTCCCGGCATGGGCTTGTTTTTTACCCTTAATCGAATGGCGGCGCGCTCGACGTCCGCCTCGAACTCGAAAGACACGGGCACATAGGCCTCGATCAACAACGAGCAGCGACTCGGGGAGTATTCCTTGAGCTTGAACTTAAACCCGTACCGCCAGAGGACTTCCTTTCTCTGCTCGGCGACGAGCTTATTGGGAAGCCTCACCTCACGCACACCCTTGCCCACCAGAGCGTAATGGAAGGTGAACTTGTTCACGTGGCCGGAGTTGTCGCTTGTTAGCTGATAAGCCTCCTGGCTCAAGCCCTTGAGCGTGCACAAATCCGTAATGTAGAAATCGCTCGTGATTTCGGGTTTTACGAGATTCAGCTGCTGCTGAAATTCCTTGAAATAGGCGTGGAGATCGTCCATCCGAGTCACCAGCCTGCGCTCTAATCGTGAGCGCTGGCCTTTCTGACTCGCTTCCTGTTCTTTTAGCTTCGCCTGAACCTTCTCGGCTTGCTGCTTCAGCTCATCAAGCACGCCCATGTCTTAAACCTCGTGTCACGTCTTTTTCTTTGAGAATATTCCAAATGGGCTCCCCGGCGACGATTCGTGCCGCTGTTCCGCGGCGCATGCGATTCGGGAAAATTTCCTTAACGGAAACAATAAATGTAGCACTTTTAGCCACAACGAGAGGCGCCAGAAATGCGCTCTCGGTCTCATTTCGACCGGGAATGGGCGTTCTTGGCTCAGTCCGTCGAAAACGGCGGCCCGCTCACTCCAGCGACCAGTCGTAATCCATCATCAGCGGCGCGTGGTCCGAGAATCGCTCCCGGGTGTAAATGCTCGCGCATTTTGCCGCGGCTGCGAGCTTCGGAGTCGCCACCTGGTAATCGATGCGCCAGCCGACGTTCTTCTCCCAGGCGCGACCGCGGTTTGACCACCAGGTATACCGGTCCGGTCGGGGATCCACCTTTCGAAAAGCATCGACAAACCCGATTTGATCGAAGAGCAGGTCCATCCATTCACGCTCCTCGGGTAGGAATCCGGAGTTTTTCTGGTTCCCGCGCCAGTTTTTCAAATCGATAGGCCTGTGGGCGATATTGAAGTCGCCGCAAACGAGATATTGGCGCCGGCTTCGTTTCCACTGCCGGAGCAGACCTTCGAGCCGATCGAGAAACACCATTTTCAGGGCTTGGCGCTGATCGCCGGAGGTTCCCGAAGGAACGTAAAGGGAAACAACGCTCAAACCTGAGTACCGCGCTTCAATAAAACGCCCCTCTGGGTCGAAATCTGGCCAGCCCAGG
>JBFIYQ010000256.1:0-4298 GCA_041605275.1 Gammaproteobacteria bacterium | reverse complement strand
GAGCCCATAACGCGGATCCCGCAACACCGCTTCAATCTTTTTCATGCCAACCTGGTCCATAACGCGCGTCGCGGCTTTGTTGCTCGAAGTGCGAATCATATCGACAAGGTCTTGATGGATCTCCGGCGTTTCCTCCAGGCTGCCGTCCTCGAAAGCCTGGTATGCCGTGAGGAGTATTGCGATTTTTGGCAAACTCGCCGCGTACATCATGACATTGCCATTGACGCTCGCGAACCGTGGCGAGTCACCGTTCAGATCCACGAGCGCTACGGCGATGCGGCGACGATTGATCAGCCTCTGCCATCCCGGCTGTTTTCGCAGCGCTTTGGTAAGCTGCGCCGTAAGGTCCGAATCGCGATAGCTGGAAAGCGTTTTCCAATCATTTTGTCTTGAATCCACCGTTGCCAGCTTCGGTTCTTTGGCTGCGTGAACGGTGGGTAATGCCAGCGCTGTAAGTGTCAGAAGCAAATAACTCGCTACTATCATTCTCCCCATACGGATTTACCTCGAAAAGGCAGGTGCCGCCTCCGCCTGTATCTCTCGCTGGGCCAGGCGCATGCGCCTATGCTCGCGCCCAATGAAAGCGGACAAGAAAAGCCAGATTACCACCAGACCTATATTTATATAGACGAATTCCAACAAAGTCAGATCCAGTATCCGACTACCGACCAGCACGGTAGCTGCGGCAAGCCCGTCCCCGAATCGGACAAAAAACGTGTCAACAGCCGGCTTCGCCTGGTAGAGCATGGCCTTGGTGGTAGGCAGCCAGAGCATGTGGCGGGCCGTGTTCTGGATAGAATAGTTGCTTGAATTTTCCGCAATCTTCACGGCTTTGACGAGTCCAAGCACCGGCGAGACAGCCATGGAAATGTATGCTGCTAATGAGATTAAAGGCGTGGTCATTACCAGGAGACGAAAACCTCCCATCTCAACAAGCCTGGAGACAATGAACGCCTGGAGGAAAAGTCCGAGCAGGTTGATCCAGAAATAAAGATCGCTGTAAAAGGCCGTGGTGGCGTTTTTCAGCAGCCGGGAGAACTCCGGCGTCCCGGGAACTACGGTGCCGTTTGTGAGGTCCGTCTCCAACATTTTCTGCACCAGACCGAACAGCAAATTGTCACCACTGGCCACGACCCAGTTGAAAACCAACATCATCATCGCGGTCGCCATCAGATATCGGTGCGTTAATATCAGCTTGAAAGCGCCTTCGTTTACGGGCGCGGCCGGCTCATGCCAGCGGTTTTGCGTAGCCTGAGACGGGTGACCGTAGGCGCCCCTTCGATCGGCTCGCGTCGCCAGCCATAGGGCGACGGCCAATGGCAGTAAGCTCAGCAAGATGAGATCGAAAGCCTCCAGCCATTCGAGCCGCACCATACGCTCGCCGATCCAGGAGCCGACCACGGCACCAGAAGATGCGCCCACGGCGATCAATGGAAATAATCGCCGCCCGCGCTCGAGCCCGTAGAGATCGGAAGCGAACGCCCAGAACTGCGCAACGAGCCCGACGCTGAATATCCCTACAAAAAGGTAGAAGGCAACACCCGCGTAAGGCATCCGATCCGTGATGAATCCCGGCTGCAGCAGCCAGAATATGAGCAGCATGAATATAAAAAAGTAACCTACGCGGGTGATCAGCTTGCGACGGTTCATCAGTGCCGCGAGGCGTGCGTAGATAGGGACCATCAGGAGCAAAAGCACGGTCTGTCCGAAGGCGGAGTAAGCTTTGACCTCCAGCTTGGTTAGGCCCTGGATCACGGAGACGGACAGCCAGCCTTCGCGGACAGGCTTGATCAGGTAATAGGCGGTGAGGATGAGAAAAATGCTGGCGAGCAGCATCAGGCTGGTGGCGCCTTCCTCCGGCTTGATGCGGGTGAAGGCGCGGAGCGCCCGTTCCAGCGGGGATAGCCCGGGACCGTTTTCCGAACTGCTGGACTTCATTAATCTGTATGCCCTGTAATCGAGCCTGTGGCTCGGTTCTTAACCCCTATTGGTCAAAATGGACAGTTCTCTGGGCAAAACGAACGCAAATTCGATCACATTGCCAAAATTTCGGCAAGGGGATTGCGCGGGAGGCATTTTGTCTGGAAGCGGGGCGTCGTTTCCCGGGCTTTTGGCCATTTTGTTACTTGTGGGCGTCTCGATCCATGCGGCCCCGCTGGATCCGCCTTCGCCGGAAGCGCTCAAGGAAGCGCGGGCGCTGGTGGCGGAGATGAAGAGCTCGGAACGGGGGCCGTATTCCCGACTGCGTTGGTTCTGCAATGACGGCAGCATTCAGCCGCCTGTCGCCTTTGCCTGCCGCGACCGGGGCGGCGGGCGACAGCACGCCGAGTATTCTCCTTCCCGGCGTCGCCTTGCCGAGCTGGGCTGGTCGGTGGGCACGGTTTTTGCCGCGCTTCAGTGGAGCGATCTGTGGCAAGGCGAAGAGCGGCGCCTGCGTCTGCGCGAGCTGCCTTTGGAGCGCTACCTGATTGAGGTGGACGACGGCTGGGTACTGCGCCACGCGCAGTTCTACCGTGGGCGTGTTCAGATCGAGAACGAAGAACAAGCAGGACGCGATCTTCTGCTGCGACTTATGGAACAAGTCGAATGGATCGGCAACCACTTTCTAGTGGTTCGTGAGGTCACCCGGGTCATTCCCCACGGCACGGGTGAAGATCTAACTCGGTATATCCGCCACGCCGCGCAAGGGATCGCTGAAAAGGAAAAAAGCTTCGAGCGGCTCCGCGTGGAGACGCACTCGTCGCCTTCCGCCGCCACCGCGCAACGCATACGGACTTGGGCTTCGGCTAAAGGTCGAGACGCGGAGCTCGCAAAAGAAGCCAACGCGCTGGCGAACGAGCTCGATCGACTCTACGGAAGCGCAGGCCGCGCGGAACGCATGGCCGCCGCGAGTAAAAGGCTGGCGCGGTTCCGGCTTGCCAAGCCTCTGTCTGCGCGACTCAACGCGGTCAAGGGCGAGAGTGATTCTGCGAAGCTGAAGCGCTTGGGAACGACCATGCACGAGATGCGCGGTCTGATCATCAATCCTGCGAGCACGCCCGCTTTGCGGCTGGAATTGTTTGACCTGCTCGGGGAACTCGAGGCGGAAATCCGAATTTTCAGCAGCGAGCTGGCATCGGGCGGGGAGCTTTCCCGGTCAATCCAGTTCTCCATCGCATCGGCGTTGACCGACGCGGCATACGGGGCCGGGATGTTGTCTCATGGCGAGCACGGGACGATCATGGCCGCGGTCACGCTTCCCGCAGGCGGTGATTCAATGAGTGTCGAGGAGTATGTTCAACGGGCCCGCGCGCTCAATCTTGTCAACACCTGGGCGGTCGGATCCGTACGCTATGCGTTCGCAGAAGCGCTGGTCCGCTATGCGGCTCTCGAGCCGCGCGCGGCGCACTTCATTGACGATCTGCTCAGAAGTTCGGTGTTATTGCCCCTGGCGGAGATCAGCGGCCGGCTTCTGGCCGATGCCCAGCGACTTGCCGGCGTCCAGCGGCGGTTTTTCGGCAAGCCCGTCACCGACCTGCTGGCGCTGAATCCAGGCATGGCGCGCGGGCCGCTGCGCGTGGTCACAGAAAGCGAGACGTCGATTCACCCTCTGCCGGTGAAACGCGGCGACATCGTCGTTCTTCCCGAGGCGGTGGCCGAGCTGCCCCCGGTGTCAGGTATTCTGACCGTGGGCGAGAGCAATCCGCTATCTCACGTTCAACTTCTGGCGAGAAACTTTGGTATTCCGAATCTCTCCATCACACCGTCGCTGTACCGCGAGCTTAAAGAACACGCGGGCAGGAATGTGATGGTGGCTGCTGGCAGCGACGGCTCGGTTTACATCGGTTCGGAAGACGAAGCCGGTTTAGCTAAAGGTAACCTTGCGTCGACCGCGGAGGAAAAACTCGAAGTGCCTCAGCCCGATCTTTCCTTTCGTCAACCGATTCCTTTGACGAAACTTAACCGGTCGCTTTCCGGCCGCCTGGTCGGGCCCAAGGCTGCCAACCTCGGTGAGCTCAATCGGCTCTTTCCCGGTCGCGTCGCTGCGGCTGTGGCGCTGCCCTTCGGCGCCTTTCACCAGCAGACCAGCGGCAGCAACGATGCGCCCCGGGAGCGCCTGGACCGCGCCTATGATCAATTTCGCGAGGGGAAATTGAGCGCTGATGCGCTTTCCTCAGAGCTCGAATCGATCCGTCAGGCCATCGCCGCGCTCCAAGTGCGCGATCCGCTCAAGTCCACTTTGCTCAGCATGATGTCGGAGCAGTTCGGCCCGCCAGGCGCCTACGGCGTCTTTATTCGATCGGACACCAATGTGGAGG
>JBFIYQ010000255.1:0-4322 GCA_041605275.1 Gammaproteobacteria bacterium | reverse complement strand
TTGCGATCCCGACGCGACAACCGTCCGTACTCGGGAAAACTGGGCACGTGAAACAGCACGTGACCGTCGGCGGCGTAGGCGTGACCTTTCTCGATCAGCGTTTGAATACTCGAGATCATCTCGGGAATATGTTTGGTTGCCCTGGGCTCGATGGTCGGCGGGTCGACCCCCAGCGCCGCCATGTCGTCATGGTAGATGCGGGTAAACTTATCGGTGATGGTTCCGATGGGCACCCCCGCGTCTTTCGCCGCGGCGTTAATCTTGTCGTCTAGATCGGTGATATTTCTCGCGTAAACCACGTTCGGATAACGCCGCTTCAGCACTCTGTACAGCAGATCGAAGATTACCGGCGGGCGCGCATTGCCGATGTGCGGATGGTTGTAAACCGTCGGCCCGCATACGTACATGGTCACGCGATCGGGATCCAGCGGCTCGAAGACCTCCTTTCGCTGCGTGAGCGAGTTGTACAGACGAACAGTCATCGAGGCTTGCGTTCCAGAATTGCAGCTGCGCCTTAGCGCTTTAATCAAAGCTGCGTCGGGTTCGGCGCATCGCCATAGACTTCCTTGGGATCGAACACGCGTTCTGTCTCGGTGAACTCGAGCCGGACGGGCACAGTTCTGACCGCGTCGGGACCCGTGGGGAGCCGGCGGTAAAAGCAGGAGCGATAGCCCACGTGACAGCTCGCTCCGCCAGCGACATCCACCCGCAGCCACACCGCGTCCTGGTCGTCGTCGATCAGCATCGACTTGACCCGCTGCACGAAGCCGCTGGTGGCGCCCTTGTGCCATAGCTTCTTGCGGCTGCGGCTGTAGTAATGGGCCTCGCCGGTTTCCATGGTGCGCTTGAGCGCTTCCGCGTTCATGTAGCCGTGCATCAGAACTTCGCCCGAAGCGTGGTCGGTGGTCACCACCGGAATGAGGCCGTCTCGATCGAACTTGGGCGCCAGCTCTGTGCCCTCTTCCACCTGCTCGACGCTCTTCCTGGCGGCAAAGGCCGCGTCCTTCGATGTGCTCATTTTCAGGCCTTCAATGGCGGTTGATTGCAGCAAAGGCGCGATCTTACAGGCAATCGACGGCCCCGGTCATGGCCCGACGGCAGCCCGGGCGGGGTGCGATAGAATCTCGACCGGTCGGCATGAAAGGTCGAAGGGCATGGAACCGCATATCCTGCGGCGAGCGGATACTCAGGCGCCGGACGAGACGGAGCTTGGCGGCTATCTGCGCGCCGTCTGGCCCGCGAATTTGAGCCGCGAGGCGCGCCGGAATCTGCTCGCCCTATACCGCGGCATCGCTGGGGAGAATGGCGGTCCGCTCGCCGTCCCCCACGCGGAGATTCCCAGAGTCTGGCTCGAGCACGATCCAAGCGGCGAGCTCGTGGGGGTGGCGGGGCTGAGCCGCGCGAGAACGCCGCACGAGCTGAAGTTCGGCCAGCGCACCCTTTACGCCTGGTGCGCATTCGACTGCATGTTCCTACCCGAGCTGCTCGGCGCGCCGCTCGTGGTTCGTTCCACCTGCCCCGCCAGCGGCGAGGAAATTACGCTGCGTGTTTCCGCCCGGGCGGTTGAGCACGTCACCCCGAAAGACGCGGTGATCTCGTTTGTCACTCCTGATGCGGCCGACGTGGCGCAGAATTTACGTCGAGCGTTCTGCCGTAAGGTCCGATTCTTCACAATCGCGCGGGCCGCGGGCGCGAGTCATTCGGAGGGCGGCGCTTTGCTGACGCCGCGGCTTGCGCATCGTCTCGGCGCGATTCGCAATCGCACCGTATTTGGCGATACCCTCGCCGCGGATCCTCGATAGGGCAGCAAAGTAACGGCATGGAACTCGTCATCCTCGATCGCGACGGCGTCATCAACCAGGACTCCCCCCGGCACATTCGATCCCCCGAAGATTGGATCCCGATCCCGGGCAGTCTCGACGCCATCGCCCGGCTCAATCGCGCAGGCTTTAGGGTGGTCGTCGCCACCAATCAGTCTGGACTGGCGCGTAAATTCTTCGATATCGAAACACTCAATCGCATACACGAAACCATGCAGCGGCAGCTCGCCGAGGTCGGCGGTCACGTGGACGCCATATTCATCTGTCCCTGCCATCCCAAGGACAATTGCGACTGCTTCAAACCCAACCCGGGAATGCTTCTGGATATCTCGGAAAGGTTGCGCACGGCATTAGATAAGGTGCCCTTTATCGGCGACAAGCTGATCGACATTCAGGCCGCGCGCGCCGCCGGCGCGCGACCTTTTCTGGTGAAAACGGGAAACGGAATGAAGACGTTGAAAAGCAAGCAAAACCTCGAGGACGTCGAGGTGTTCGATGATCTCGCTCAGGCCACCGATGCGCTGATCGAGGGATAAGGTCGAGAGGACAGCGCTTATTGAGGGGACATAGCGCCGACCAGCAGCTGCGGGTCGATACGCGCGTCAAACAGATTCATACGCCAGTCCAGGTGTGCTCCCGTCACCCTTCCGGTGGCCCCGATGCGCGCTATCGGCTCACCCTGCTCCACCCGCTGGCCCTCCTTCACCAGCACTTCGCTCAAATGAAGAAAGCTGGAGGAAAGACCGTGGCCGTGGTCGATGATGAGAGTGCCGCCGGAAAAAAACATGTCCGGATGCACCAGCGTCACCACGCCGGCGGCGGGCGCCACCACCGGGGTCCCCACCGGAGCCGCGACGTCGACCCCGAAATGCGGCGTGCGCGGCTCTCCGTTGAGAATCCGCTGACTGCCGTAGACGCCGCTGATTCGCCCCTCCGCGGGCCAGATGAACCCGCGGAGAAAGTCGGTGCGCGGATCGTCCCGCCTGCGCGCGGCTTTGATCAGGGCGTATTCCTTGCGAATGCGCTTCAGGTCCTCGGCTTTGGGCGTCACCTTGCGCGGAGGCAGGCCGTCGATACGCTGGATCTTGTAATCGCGCCGGGCGATCTTGAGACGGCGTTCAGATTTGCGGCCGTCCGGAAAAACGATTTCCAGCGTCGATTCGGGCTTTGCGTCCCGGCTAAATCCAAGCAGAAATACGCCGTCGTCCGATACCCGCAAGGTGCGTCCGTCGAAAGTCACCCGGGCGCCGGGCTGAGTAAGTCCGGTCACCAGCCCACCCTGGACGAACTTACCTTCGAACCGGAGCTCGGACGCAAACGACGAAAAGGCGAGCGTCAACAGCAGGCAGGCGAGGACCCCGCGCGCCCTCAAGGCAACCGGCGCCAGTGTGGTCCGCGGCCTGGCTTCGTCTCTTCCCATCCGGATCAGGCCCCCTTCAGGTCCCTTTCCCGCGGGTTGAAGATCTGCGCCGGGGGCGGAGGCTTTTTGAACGGGGGTGCGGGCGGCGGAACGATGTGCATGTTCAGATCGCCCAGGTTCTCGAAGGCGTGCTTGGAGAATGGGTTCTTGATGGTGACCACGGCGTTCGCCTGAATGGCTTCGTCTATCAGGTTCTGAAGCTTTTCCGCCAGCTGCGTCTGCCAGGGCAGTCTGTAGAAACGCGGCTCCAGGGAATCGTCCAGTCGAAGCCAGAGATAGATGGCGTTCCCCTCGTCCAGGCTGACGCCCAGCACTACCGCTTCGTCCACGTGGCGCTTGAACCATTCGTGCTCCATTGGTTTCGGTTTACTCAACAAATCCTGCACGCTGAAATAGGCCACCGGGACGAAGAGCGCGGCGATCACGACGGCGGCGGCCCGCACCGGCGTTTTCCGCGGAGTCCACACGGCGATTGCCGCCAGCGCCGCGGCAACGCCGATGAGAAGCGCAAAGAAAAGAATCAAGGTTTCCACAGCGAAGGCACCGTGACGAGTCTTCGACGCAGGGTGGTGACGCTTCCAGGAACGAGGTCGCCGGTTCCGGTCAGGCTGAAGCGAAAAGCGGTCTCCTCCTGATTTCGGCGCTCGAGATTAATGTTGGTTGTCAGAATCTGACGCAAAGTGTCGTACTTCTGCCGCACGCTCACCACCACGGTCACCGGCACGACGACGCCGCTCGGCACCGGCCCGTACATGTGAATGTTGACGATGTACTCGCCGGCTTTGATACCACGGCTGTAAGAAACCTCGTAGTTCAGCTCGGTGGCGTCGCCTTCCGTGCCAAGATCGTCGCGCAGCAGGTTGAACAGCTCGCTGTTCTGATTAAAAAAGCCGACCGGAACGTCGTTGGGACCCTGCACCCACAGGTCCACGTCCACCGGCAGGTCATCCGGCCAATGGATCTCGACAACGATATTGCCGGGAGATCGATGCTCATCGTCTCTCTGCTTGGACTCGCTGAGATGCGGCAGTATGACGATGACCATAGCGACGAAGCCGATGAGGGCCAGCATGAGCACGTCG
>JBFIYQ010000254.1:0-4352 GCA_041605275.1 Gammaproteobacteria bacterium | reverse complement strand
GGACGTGCTTGGCGCCTGGCGCTGGCTGACCGCGGGCCGGCTGCCCTCCTCCCGCGTGGCCTTGGCGGGAGATTCCGCCGGAGGAAACCTGGTGCTGTCAGCGCTGACGCGTTTGAGCGGCGCTTCGCAGTCGCCGCCTGCCGCTGTCGCTTTGATGGCGCCCTGGACGGACCTGAGCGTCAGCGGCGAGTCGGTGCGCACCAACCGTCGCGCCGATCCTTATCTCCCCGCTGAAATGCTGCGCCCGGTGGCCGCAGCCTATCTCCAGGGCGCCGATCCGAAGGCGGCGGACGCGTCGCCGTTGTTTGCCGATTTTGCCGGTTATCCGCCCATGCTCATCCACGTGGGCTCCACCGAGGTGCTGCTAGACGACGCGCTCAGGCTGGAGCGCGCCGCGCGACAATCGGGGGTCGACGTGACGCTGAAGAGCTGGCCGAGTCTGCCCCACGTGTTCCAGCTTTTCTCCCCCCTGGTGCCGGAAGGCCGACGCTCGCTTCAAGAGCTGGGCGGCTTCCTTCGACAACATCTTAAGGACTGAACTCGGACGCCGACGGACGGCGCCGACTGTTCAAGTAGAATGCGCGCGGTAATCAGGCAAGCAAAAACTCAAATGCGTTTTTCAAGATTTGGCAACAAGCTCGGTGGACACGCCGGCATTACCCAG
Source organism: Gammaproteobacteria bacterium (assembly GCA_041605275.1). Classification (GTDB taxonomy): domain Bacteria; phylum Pseudomonadota; class Gammaproteobacteria; order HK1; family HK1; genus CAMYJH01. The sequence goes on along the minus strand of JBFIYQ010000254.1, from coordinate 3,688 downwards.
CTGATGGACGACCTGGGTCAGGCGATGTCGGTGAACCGGGAGATGCTGATGCTGGGCGGCGGAAACCCGGGCCAGATCCCGGCGATGCAGTCGCTGTTTCGCCGGCGCATGCAGGCAATCCTCGATGACGGCGACAGCTTCGAGCGCATGGTGGGCAACTACGGTCCGCCCCAGGGCGCGCCGCAGTTCACCCGCGCGCTGGCGGCCCTGCTCGAGCGGGAATTCGGCTGGCCGGTGGGTCCAGAGAACATCGCGCTGACCAACGGCAGCCAGTCGGCGTCGTTCATGCTGTTCAATCTCTTCGCCGGCGAGAGCGAGGGGGGCGAACCCCGGGACGTGCTGCTTCCGCTGGCCCCGGAGTATATCGGCTACGCGGATCAGGGCTTGAGCGAGGACTTTTTCCGGGCGGCGCGGCCGAATATCGATTACCTGGAGGACCACCTGTTCAAGTACCGGGTGGACTTCGACGCCCTGCACGTGGGCAATCGCACCGGCGCCATTTGCGTATCCCGCCCCACCAATCCCACCGGTAACGTGCTGACGGACGAAGAAGTCAGCCGTTTGATGGTCCTGGCAACCCGTCACGAGGTGCCGCTGATCATAGACAGCGCCTACGGAACGCCGTTTCCCAACATCATCTTCAGCCAGGCGACGCCCTTCTTTAATGAAAACGTCATCGTCTGCATGAGTTTGTCAAAGCTCGGGCTCCCCGGCGTGCGCACCGGGATCGTGATCGCGAATCCGGAGATCATCAAGGCGGTGAGCGGTATCAACGCCGTGCTCAACCTCACCACGGGCGGTTTCGGCCCGATGATGGCGCTGGATCTAATCGAAAGCGGCGAAATCATCCGCGTCAGCCGAGACATCATTCGGCCCTTCTACCGCGATAAAGCCGAGCAGGCCGTGGCGCTGCTGATAAAAGAGCTGGGCGATTATCCCTTCCACCTGCACAAGCCCGAAGGCGCCATATTTCTCTGGCTTTGGTTCGAGGGTCTGCCCATCACCAGCCTGGCGCTTTACGAGCGTCTAAAGCGGCGCGGCGTGCTGGTGATCCCCGGCCACCACTTCTTTCCCGGGCTGGACGGCGAATGGCGTCACAGCCACGAGTGCATCCGCGTCACCTACTCCCAGGACCAGACGGTCGTGGAAGCGGGGCTCAAAATCATCGCCGAGGAAGTGAAGAAAGCCTACGACGCCGGGAAGTGATGCGTGATGCGTGATGCGTGATCAAAGTGGTGCCGCGCAATTGAGCAAAATCAAGGCACTGTTCGCGTCACCCGTCAAGCGTTACGCGCAACCTGCCAACCGAAATTTACAGAGGCACCAACGCAAATGAACGATTCGTCCAACGCCACCATTTCCTGGGACGAGTTCACCAGGGTCGAGATCCACACCGGCACCATCATCGACGCGGCGCCCAACAAGAAAGCGCGCGTGCCGGCTTACGTGATGAGGATCGATTTTGGCGACCTGGGAATCAAGACAAGCTCGGCGCAAATCACCAAGAACTACGGCGTCGACGAGCTTGTGGGCCAGCAGGTGGTGGCGGTGACGAATTTTGCGCCGAAGCGCATTGCGGGGGTTAAGTCCGAGGTGCTGGTGCTCGGCGCCGTAGGCGGCGATGAAGACATCGTTTTGCTGCAGCCGACGCATAGAGTGAAAAACGGGCTCAGGATCGCGTAACTACAAGGAGCGCCGGAGGCAGAACGACTGATGCCTCGGCGTCTACTGTTTACTGTCTACTGAATACCGCCCGCCATGCAACGCCATCCGTTTACCGCCCGCTACCCGCCCGGCCCTGCGCCGCCACCGCGGCCTGGGCTTTGGCCACCGCCTCCGGGTCGCCCAGGTACTCGCTTTTCAGCGGCTTCAGCTGCTCGTCCAGCTCATAAACCAGCGGCATCCCGGTGGGAATATTGAGGCTGACGATGTCCTGCTCGGAGATGTCGTCCAGGTATTTGACCAGCGCCCGCAGGGAGTTGCCGTGGGCGGCAATAAGCACCCGCCGCCCGGCGCGGATTTCCGGCGCGATCGAATCATTCCAGTAGGGCAGCACTCGCGCCACCGTGTCCTTGAGACATTCCGAGCGCGGCAGTTCGCTTTTGGACAGATCCCGATAGCGGGGGTCGGCGCCGGGATATCGATCGTCGCTCTCGTCCACCGGCGGGGGCGGTTCGTGGTAGCTGCGGCGCCACCTGAGCACCTGGTCGTCTCCGTATTTGACCGCCGTTTCCGCTTTGTTCAGACCCTGCAGCGCGCCGTAATGGCGCTCGTTCAGACGCCAAGAGCGGTGCACCGGAATCCACATCAGGTCCATCTCGTCCAGCACCAGCCAGAGCGTGCGGATAGCCCTCTTCTGCAGCGAGGTGAACGCTACGTCGAAGCCGAACCCGGCGGCTTTGAGCTCCCGCCCCGCCCGTCTGGCTTCTTCGACGCCCCGGTCGGTGAGATCGACATCGGTCCAGCCGGTAAAACGATTTTCGCGGTTCCATGTGCTCTCGCCGTGCCTGAGCAACACAAGCTTTTTCATTCCGTGCTCCTTGAAGCCCTCTAAACCGTCGCCGCGTATACCCGGAATCCGCCACTGCGGACGGTAAAGCCGTGGCGGAGGGGAATGTTATCCGATTCGATTTTGCTTCGAATGCCGCGGCGGCTTCAACAGCTCGGCGAGCCGGGCGGGACGTCCTATACCATAACCCTGGACGAAATCCACGCCGATTTCTCTCACCTTTCTCAGCACCGCTTCGTTTTCGACGAACTCGGCTACGGTTTTTTTGCCCATGACCTGCCCGATTTCGTTGATGGACTTAACCATGGCGTAGTCAATGGGATCCTCGGCGATGTCCTTGACGAATACGCCGTCGATCTTGAGGGAATCCACCGCCAGGTGCTTTAGATAAGCGAAAGAGGAAATACCGCTGCCGAAGTCGTCCAGCGCCACCTGGCATCCGAGCCCCTTTACCGCAGAGATGAACCGCGTCGCGCTGGTGAGATTGGTGATGGCCGCGGTTTCTGTAACCTCGAAACAGATCTTGCTGCCCGGGACGCCGAACTCGTTGAACTGCTTCAGCACGAAGCGATGAAATTCGCTGTCCGTCAGGGAGAGACCGGAAAGATTTATGGCGCAAAGGTGCAGCTCGTCCAGGTGCCGCGGGTTGGCGTTGAGCCAGGCGAAGGCCTGAGAAACCACCCAGCGGTCGATGCGTGCGGAAAGATTGTAGCGCTCGGCGGCGGGTAGAAAGGCTCCGGGAAATACCAGTTTGCCGTCCGGGTCTTTCATCCTGAGCAGAAGCTCGTAATAGATTTTTCCTGCGGCAGAATCCCCGTTCCGGCCGTGGATTTCCTGGTGCCAGAGCTCGAAGCGATCCTCCTCCAGCGCCTGCCCTATATGCGCGACCCATTCCATCTCTCCGTGCCTTCGCGCCAGCTCGATGCTTGCCGTGTCATAGAGATAGATGCGGTTGCGCCCCTGGTCCTTGGCCATGTAGCAGGCGGAATCCGCGGCGCTCAAAACATCACCGACGCTTCGGCTTTCGGCATTGATGGGCACCAGCCCGATGCTGGCGCCGATGCTGAAAGTCTTGTCTTCCCAGGTGAAGCGGAATTCTTCCACCGTGCTTCGAAGAATCCCGGCAACGCGCTGCGCCTGGTCGATGGGACAGTGCTCCATCAACAGCGCGAATTCGTC
>JBFIYQ010000253.1:0-4357 GCA_041605275.1 Gammaproteobacteria bacterium | reverse complement strand
CTCGAGCAAGCGGATGCCGTAAATGACGCCGGAAGCTCCGCTGATGCCAACAATGAGACGCAAGGGACCGATCATCTGAGTAATCAATAACCGTAAGCGGCAGGGCTCTAAGACTGAGCCCGTAGACAGGATATCGTATCGTCTTCAACTGCAGGCGAGAACCTGGCGACGCCTTTGGGGCTTTTATGACCTGAGGCCGTCCAGTAGCAGTGCGCCCATCCAGCGGAGAAAGCTAGGATTTGAGGGTGCTTATGGTGCGGTTTCTGCCCTGGGTCTTGGCCTTGTAAAGGTTTTCGTCCGCTTCGGCCACAATATCGTCCGCGGTCGACGGACCGTCTGGGCGCAGGGTGGATGTGCCAAGCGATATGGTCAGGGATCGTTGACCCTCGCCCAGCGGAAACGCCAGTGCTTCGACAAAGGTTCGCACGCGTTCCGCGGTCATATAGGACTGTTCCTCATTGTGACCGCGCAGAATGATGGCGAACTCCTCACCGCCGTAGCGCGCCAGGATATCCTCGGAACGCAGATGACCCGAAAGGCGCTCGGCCAGACGCCGAATGACGAAGTCGCCCGCCGCATGACCGTAGTCATCGTTGATGTCCTTGAAACGATCCAGATCGAACAGTATGACGCTCAGCGGATCTCCATGACGCTTCGCATAGGCGAGCTCATGTCGGAACCTCGAATCGAAGTAACGGCGGTTATATAAACCCGTGAGGTCATCGTGTATCGACTGCTCATACTGTCGAATCCGGGTGCGCACGTCAGCGGTATTTTCGACGCCGTACTTAAGCACGGTATAGGGACCGAGCTTAATCAAATCGCCATCGACTAGCTCATGAACCTTGCGCTTGCAGCCGTTGATAAAGATTCCGTTGGTGCTGTTCAGGTCGGTGACGATGAAGGTGGTCCCGGGTCTGCGCTCGATACGGCAGTGGTTGCGAGAAATCCCGCTTCCCACCAGAGGAATGTCGCAACCCGCATCCCGGCCCACGGTAAGCGTGGTCCCATTGAGCAAAATGGTCATTCCGACCTGGGCGCCCGCCACCACGCTCAGCACGGGCGTGCGAGCGTCACCATAGACCTCAGAGGCCTTGATTTCCGCCGATGCTATCTCGGTTGTAATGCCCCTGGAACGGTACCCGGGAGTGCCGCCGGGCCCGTCTTCAGGAGGGGTGTCTCCAGCCATGAAGTTCTCCGGAATACGGGCTGGGTATCGGCCGCGGCGGCCCATACTTTAATTTCCCGAAGGCCTCCGGAGGCGCCCCCGGCCGGCCCCGGCGGCGGCCCGCAGGGCCGCCGGGGGCCGGTGTCTCTAAGGGTCGGGCTCACTGGCCCACGGCGTCCCGGGCGATGCGCTCGAAGATGCCGTCCAGCTCTTTGGCCATCTGGTCTAAATCGGCGTTCTCATAGGGGTTGAACACGCTGCTGGGCGTTCGGTAGGTAAGCGTGGCCGTGCCGTCGGCGTCCTCGGTGATGTAGTAGCGAATCGGCGCTTCAATGCCGGCGGGCACGCTGGCCTCGAGCATGCGCACTGCGTACTTCGGGTGGTAGACCATCACCACCATGTTTCCGGGGATGGCGACGCCGATGCTTTTCGCCCCCAGGGTGGCGCTGGCGCGGGCCACGATCCCCATCTTGTTCTTTTTGACAGCGTCCTCGAGGCGTTGAATCAGCGTCTGATAAGAATGCGGCGTTTTCATCACCCGCGTGCCGGGATAAGGCGTCGGGTTATCCGCCATCGACCCAGCCGGAGCAAACGCAAGTGCCACAAGCACTGCGAGCGCCAAAGGAAATATCACTGTTTTCATCGAAATCTCCCGTTGAATACGAAAAGGGGCGGACCGGAATCAACCGGCCCGCCCCGTCAACTGTGCCGCGATCCCGGCCGAAGCCGGGCAGGGCTCAGCCGGAAACGACGAGCTTATAGTCCGGAGTCGGATTCAGCGGGCATGAGTATACGTACTCTCCGGGCTTTAGATCGATCTCGTAGTTCCTGGACTTGCCCATTGTGAGGCCGCCGCCGGAAACGCTGGGCAGCCGCGCGCGGTTGAGGATGCCGTCTCCACGGACCCAGAAGCCCAGGGGGTAAGGAACGTTCTCATTGGTGACTTTGAACACGTACTTACCGGGCTTCAAACGCAGCACCTTCGCTTTTTCAAGGCGCTCCTCGCCGGTGCTGGCATTGACCGCCTCACAATCGGAAGCCTGGGTGGTCTTGAATCCGTGATTGACGCCGTTTTCGCTCTCAATGAACTGACACCCGACCTGGGTGAGCTCGATCACGGTCGGCTCGGCGCTGAAAGAGGCACTGGTAAATGCCAGAGCGCCGAGTGCCGCTACCGCCGTCAGAGCGTTGACTCGAAACTTTGGGATTAGGTAACGCATTGCTTTATCTTCACTCCTGCTGGCGCGGCGCCGGATCAGATTGTCGTGTAACAGCGATCCTTTTCAGCGCATACCTTCGTGCCGCGCGATAACGAAGGCAGGAAACGGCTCAGACCGTTCGCTGAAAAAATTATCGAGACCCGGTGAAACACAATCCTCACGGAACGTTAACAATTGATTTGCACGTGCTCAGGTCAGGCTGCGATGAAGCTGCTCGAGCCGATCCTTCACGGAGATTCGGAGTTCACCGGTCACTTCGAGGTTACGATCCTCAAAAACGTCCTCGCCGGAATGGGCGGCCCGCCACGCCTCGACCGTCGCATCCCGGTGGCGGATCAGCGCCTCGATCTCTGGTCGGAACAAGCGAAACATTGCCGTAATCCAGACGTTCACGGGCCAAGACGGATAGGCGTGGTCGATTTCGAAATTGTCGAGCATGCCGATAACGTCTTCCGCCGCGTACCACACCTCATCGGTGACCCAGCGGTTGGTGGAGAAAAGACCAATGGGAAAACCGTATACGTCCATGGAGATGGCGACCAGATGACAAACTGCGTCGCTGCCTTCCGGCCACTTGGCCTCGCCTTCATACGGTATCGGCTGCACGTTCTCGGGGATCGCGCCCTGACGCAGGAAGGTATGAAAATGCCCGTGCTCCCCCGCCAGGCCGCGGTGGGTGTGATAATAGTATTGGGCGTGGGTCTCCTCATCGTACACATCGCCGTTAGGGTAATGGTCTAACTCGTAAAACGTCCCCTGTCCTTTGAGACACTCCCCGACGATATTGATTCCGCCCTTCTTTAACACCCGAAAGCATTCGAGAATCACCTCGCCGGCTTCGACCATCGCCTCGCGCTGTTGCCGGGACAGGGAATCCAGAGATTCGACCTGAGGCTCGGGCAGCTCGACCTTTATCGCCACTGACTCATTCATTGTCTGACCAACCTGAATCCAACCAGTATATGTTTCAAATCCACCGGCCGGCTGTGCCGCGCCGCAGGGCGACACACGCCGCACCCCTTGTCGTCCCAGGACCCGCCTTTGACGATGGCGCGTCCCGTCGAAGTCGTCGTCGATGTCCATTCGAACACCTGCCCGGCCGGATCGATCATTCCGAAGGGGCTTGCTCCCTTGGGGAAGCTGCCAACCGGAAGCGTATCAAACGGACCCGCGTCATGGGTGTTCAAAAAATTTGGCGCAAAATGATTGCCCCAGGGGAAGCGACGTCCGTCGACCCCGCGGGCCGCTTTTTCCCACTCGAGCTCCGTGGGCAAACGCCATTTTCGTCCGGTCGCCCGCGACAGCCACTCGGCGTACGCTTCCGCATCGCCCCGGCTCACCAGCACCACCGGGTGCTCGCCACGTCCTTCGGGAGGTGCCTCGTTCGTCCACGCAAATCGACGCGTCCGCGACCATGGATGTACGAGACCATAGGACGCCCAGGTTTTTTCGTCCACGCCGGGGACCCGGTGACCCGTTGCGGCAACGAACTTCGCGTATTGCGCGTTAGTGATCAAATTCTTGCCGATGGAGTAGGCGGGAAGATTGATGCTCTGGCGCGTGCGTTCACTTTCGTACCACTGCTGCTCGCGGGTGACGCTATGGCCATAGGCTCTCTCGTCCAGCCGGTAGGCGGCTTCCCGCTCGGCCCGGTCCGAGCCGGTGACGAACGCGCCCGCGGGGATAAGCACCACGGAAGGGGCGTCGGCGTTGCCGGCGAAGGCGACGCGGCCTGCTGCTGAAAGCGCGAGCAAAACCAACAGCGCGAAGATCCCCTGGTGACGGCGGAAAAGTCCCGGCGCGCCGCGTCCAGCTCGGATTCTGGACTGGCGTTCCATTGACGCAGCCGTTCGCCGGTATCGGAGCTTTCCCGCTGGTTTAAACCACATCTTCAATTGAAGCCTTTGCAACCTCCGGGGCGATAAAACCCCGCCTTTCGCGGCAGTCTCAAGCGCCTCGGAGCATCACT
>JBFIYQ010000252.1:0-4403 GCA_041605275.1 Gammaproteobacteria bacterium | reverse complement strand
TAATTTTCCCGCCGTCGTTGATACGCATGTCGCAAACCATGCAGAGCCGATCCACGTCGGGATTAAGAGAGCACAGCCCGTTGGACAACGTTTCCGGCAGCATCGGAATGACGCGTTCCGGAAAATAGACCGAGTTGCCCCTGTTGCTGGCCTCACGATCCAGCGCGCTGCCCGGAGTGACGTACGCGGACACGTCGGCGATGGCCACCAGCAGGCGCCAGCCTCCGGAAAGCGGCTCGCAGAACACCGCGTCGTCAAAATCTTTGGCGTCTGCGCCGTCAATGGTGACCAGCGGCAGCTCGCGCAGATCGACACGATCCCCGGCAGCAGCAGCCGTCACCCGTTTGGGAAAACGCTTGGCTTCTCGCTCGACTTCCTCCGGCCAGTCCACCGGCAGGCCGTGAGCGCGAATGGCCACGTCGATCTCCATACCGGGCGCCATGTGCTCTCCCAGCACTTCCGTCACCCGACCGATCGGTTCCCGCCGGGACGTCGGCTGATCGGTAATGGCGACCACCACGATATCGCCGTTGCGCGCGCCACCGGCATTCTCGCCGGTCACGATGACGTCGTGATGCATGCGCCGGTGGTCGGGTACCACGAAGCAGGCACCGCCCTCCTTTACGAAACGCCCGACCACGCTGCTGGTGTTGCGCTCGAGGACCTCCACCACTGACGCTTCCTTGCGGCCGAAGCGATCGATCCCGGCCAGGCGCACCAGCACTCGATCTCCGTGCATCAGGGCGCGCATTTCCCGCGGCGACAGGAACAAGTCCTTGCTGCCGTCATCGGGTATGACGAAACCGAATCCATTTCGGTGCCCGCTGACTCGACCGCGAATCAGATCCATACGCGGCGCGAGCCCATAAGCGCCCCTGCGGTTGCACACCACCTGCCCGTCGCGCTCCATGGCGCGAAGCCGTTTCCGCAGCGCTTCCCGGTCGCGCTCGCTGGTAACGCCCACTAGGGAGGCGATCTCATCCATGCCGAGAGGCCGCCCTTCGTCGCTCAAAGTCTTCAGCAGATGCTCCCGGCTAGGAATCGGGTGGACGTATTTCTGCGCTTCCCGGGCGGCAAATGGATCGGTGCGGCGTCTTCTTTTGATCATGTTTGACAAGCTTTTTAGCTGTGGTTAAAGTCCTGCGGCTTCCGAGGGCCGCCTTAGATCAACGCGTTCGGATGCGCGTTTACGCAGGCGGCATCTCTTCAGCCGAGGTGGCGGAATTGGTAGTCGCGCTAGCTTCAGGTGCTAGTGGGGGTAACCCCGTGGAGGTTCAAGTCCTCTCCTCGGCACCATCCCGAACCGGTTCATCGTTAGCGGCTGCCGTGAGCCTGACGGCTTATCTCAAGTACCGCAATTCTTTCGATGCATTGAGACAATGATACTGCGCAGCCGGAAGCTTTCGCTCGTGTGCGTGATAGTATAGGCGCCCTTTCGAGCTGACCAGTTCGTTTTCGAATTCTTCAATGACCAAGCACCGCGTCGGTGATCCCTGGATGTCGGCTCCAGAGTACGGCCGAAGCCTCACCGGCTTAAGCGTGAACCTTCTGGTCCGGAGTGTCGAAGACGCGCTGCCGTTTCAAACGGAGGTGCTTGGCGCAAACGTCGTCTACCACGACGCCGACGTGGCGGTGCTGCGATTCGAAACTGCGGAATGGATGCTGCACGCCCATCACACCTACGACGCGAATCCGCTCTACGCTTTTATCACCGCAGACGCGGTCAAAGGCGTCGGCGTGGAGCTCAGGGTGCACGGACGGGATCCCGACGCCGCGGAGTCGGCGGCGAGACGTCTCGGCTATTCGGTGATCGAAACCACGCGGGACAAGCCGCACGGTCTGCGCGAATGCGTCATCCGGGATCAGGAAGGTTACTTTTGGGTCCCGGACGTGCCGAGTCGATCGGAGTGAACGAGGTTGAGTCTGAATCCGCCTCGCCAGCGCTGGCCGGCAAAGCCTTTCCCGGCCGGAGTCTGGTGGACGGTAGGCGGGGAGGGCCGAAGAAACCACCTATCAATGCCCACATTCTGTCTGGCCTTACTGTCTAGCAACTATCGCGGTGCATCGCCTAAACGATATTCCGCGGTGATCTCGTCCAGCTCCGCTTTAACGTCGTCGGCCAGCGGTGTTTCGAAGGCCGCCAGGGATTCATCCAGCTGCTCGGGACGGCTGGCTCCGATAATCGGCGCGCTGACCACGGGATTGGCCAGCACCCAGGCGATGGCCATGCGGATCAGGCTCATCTCCGCGCGCTGTGCCACCGCACGCAGCCGCTCCACGGTGGCGAATTCCCGGTCCCGCCAGTAGCGCTGGCGGTAGTTCTGCCCCGCCTTGCCTTCGGAAAAGCGCGTACCTTGTCCCGGCGGGGCCGAAGGGTCGTGTTTGCCGGTGAGCAGGCCGCCGGCAAGCGGATTGTAGGGAATAACGCCCAGACCCTGCTGGGCGCACAGCGGAAACAGCTCGCGCTCGAGTTCCCGGAACAGAAGGTTGTAGCGCGGCTGCACGCTGACGAAGCGGGCGAGTCCCAGGGCGTCGCTTATTCCGAGCGCCAGCGCGACCTGCCACGCGGGATGGTTGGAGATACCGATGTAGCGCGCCTTTCCGGCGCGCACCACGTCGTCAAGCGCGCCGAGGGTTTCTTCCATAGGCGTATCCGGATCCGGGTGATGGAGCTGATAAAGATCCACGTAGTCGGTGCCGAGGCGGTTTAATGATCCGTCGATGGCATCCAGCACGTGCTTGCGCGAGAGCCCCTTGTTCCAGGGCTCCGGGCCCATGCGGGTAAAGCACTTCGTCGCCAAAACGAACTGATGACGCTTACCCTTGAGCCATTTGCCGACTATGGATTCCGTCGCGCCGACGGTCTCAAGGTCGCCGCCCAGGGGATAACCGTCGGCGGTATCGATAAAGTTGACGCCGCCGGACGCGGCGCGATCCAGGATCTCGAAGGCGGCCTGCTGGTCACACTGCAGTCCGAAGGTCATGGTGCCGAGACAGGCGCGGGAAACTTTCAGCCCGGTGTTTCCAAGGCGCACGTGTTCCATGGCTCATACTCCTCTCTAGGGGACATTCAGAGTTCGTAACTTATTGATCCGCTGTTAACGGTTAAGCCGAGCCATCGTATTCTGAATACCGTTTTACCGATCAATAAGTTACGAACTCTGAATGTCCCCCTCGGCCAGCTTTCAGTCGAAGGGATGGCGCAAAACGACGATGTCGTCTCTCTCGGGCCCGGTGGAGATCATGTGCACCGGGGTCTGCGTCAGGGTTTCCACCCGCTTAAGATACTCGCGGGCCTTTACCGGCAGTTCGTCCAGCGTGCGCACTCCCACGGTGGGGCTCATCCATCCGGGGAACTCCTCGTACAGCGGCTCGCATCGAGCCAGACTCGATGCGCCGCTCGGCGGCGCCTCGATTTCTTTGCCGTCCAGACGATAGCCGACGCAAATATTGATTCGTTCGACCTTGTCCAGCACATCCAGCTTGGTGATGCAAAGACCGCTGACGCCGTTCAGCTGAACGGCGCGCCTGAGCGTCACCGCATCCAGCCAGCCGCACCGGCGCGGCCGCCCGGTGGTGGCGCCGAATTCGTTGCCTTCGCTGGCGAGATGCTGGCCGACCCCGTCATCGAGCTCGGTGGGGAACGGCCCCGCTCCGACCCGCGTGGCGTAGGCCTTGGCAATCCCAAGCACGTAGTCGATGGCCGACGGCGCGATACCGCTCCCGGTGCAGGCACCGCCCGAGGTGGTGTTGGATGAGGTCACGAAGGGATAAGTGCCCTGATCGATATCCAGCAGCGCACCCTGGGCGCCCTCAAAAAGCAGCGGCACGCCGTCCGCGTGCATCGCGTTAAGTCTCGACGGAACGTCGTCCACCAGTGGGCGTATCTGCTCGGCCGCCTCAAGCACACCGTCAATGACCTGGTTCGCCTCGATTTCATCGCTGCGGTAGTAGTTTTTCAGCATGAAATTGTGAAGATCGAGGGCGACCTCGATCTTGGCGCGAAGCTCGCGCTCGTCGTGTAGATCACCGACACGCACCGCGCGGCGGCCGACCTTGTCTTCGTAAGCGGGGCCGATGCCGCGGCCGGTGGTGCCGATGGCGTTTCTTCCGCTCTTTCTTTCCCGCGCTTTGTCCACCGCCACGTGGTAAGGAAGGATCAGGGGACAGGCATCACTGATGAAAAGTCGATGCCGCAGCTCGACGCCGCCGGATTCCAGCTTGTCGATTTCGTCCAGTAAGGCCGTCGGTGACAGCACCACGCCGTTGCCGATGAAGCAGGCGACGTCGTCGCACATGGCCCCGGAGGGAACCAGGTGCAGCACGGTCTTGCGCTTGTCAATGACCAGAGTGTGACCGGCGTTGTGACCGCCCTGAAATCGGATCACGGCGCCGGCACGGTC
>JBFIYQ010000251.1:0-4412 GCA_041605275.1 Gammaproteobacteria bacterium | reverse complement strand
CTCGGTCTCCGGCGCGTACTGAATCAGCTCCATCAGCCGGTTTCGAAACACCACCTTCCCCGGCGTGATGGCTACGTCCTTGCCCACCTCGTATTCCGGACCCTTATCGCGGTCACCGCCCGAAGCGATATCCTCGGCGAGATAATTCATTCCCCTTACCAGATTCTGGCCGCGCTCGCGAAGGGTAGCCTCGATCACTTCCGGGTTCGTCCAGGCAAAGTTGGACGGTGAGATGACGTCGAGGATCTGCCGGGTGGTGAACTCGACGATATCCTCGGATCGCCGGGACACGCCCGGCACCTCCGTCGCCGCGTTGTGCCACCACTGCTGGTTGAGGAGAAAAGACTGGTAAAGGAAGTTGTAGGGCCACTTCTTCCATTCGGGCGCGGAAAAGCGCCTGTCCTGCGGTAGCGGTTCAATGCACGGGCAAGCTTCCGGAGAGCGTGCGCATTCGGCGGCATAGTGCGCCAGGGTCGCCGTCTTTCTCCAGGCTTTCTCCAGCAGCTGAAACTGCTTGCCGGGTGACGTGGCAAGATGCAGCCACCAGTCGGCGAACGCGGTCAGTATGACCTGTGGCGATATGCCGCCCGTGAACTGGGCGAAAGCGGCATTTGACTTGCGGTCAATGGTATTGGCGATATCGCGGTCGAACAGCGGCCGGCCGAGATACTGGGATACCGCCGACTCAGTCTGGTCGCCTTCCCGGATTTCGCGCTCCTGCGGAGGCGCAGGCAAAGGCCGGCGCCCGGGGCGCGGCTTGGCTGCCCCGGGTGCCTTGCGCGAACGCTTGCGTGCTTTGGTTTTCTCCACAGAGGTTTCCGGACAGATAGTCAGAACTGAGTCTTACTTTGCCGCCGTCAGCTTTCGGCGGATTCGACCTCCTTCTCCTGCTGACGCTGCAGCGGCGCCCAGGTTTCATTCATGATGCGGGTTGTCAGCTCCATCAAATTCTTCGCGCTGTGGGCGTATTCCTCGGAGGCCTCCCGAAACCAGTTCTGCTGCAGCTCGGCGGCTTCTTTCCAGTCCTTGCATTTTCCAAGCGCGTGGCTCAGGTCGGCGTCGTGCTCGAGCCGTCTGTTGATGAAATCGGTAATCTCCTGATTGAGCGTGACGACGCCGCGCAGATATGCGCTGCCGGCTTCGCCCAAGCTGCCGACCATTTCAGGGTTGAAATTTTGAAGCATGGGATTGGGCATCTCCCCGATCCCGGACGATCCGGTAGTTCGCTTTTTGCTTGGGGGTGACATCTAGGTTGCTCCTTCTCGGTACAGTTGTGTCGATGGCCTTCTCGTTTGAGTCGCGGGTTCGCGACCGTGATCCAGACCTTAAACTGAATCTAATTCCCCATAGATTCAGCGTCGTTGATCCAGATCACAGAGGGAAGACGACCGTTTGACCGCCGTCTAAGCCACCGGTTCGGCGCTCGATAGGGCACGCTCAAAACTCCGCAGAGTTCCCTCGAACATTCGGATCAAACGGCTAATAAGCAACGCGAACGTCCGCCAGCGGCATCGAACGGCCGCGATCTTTAGTCGGCTGGGAGCAACCTAAGGCAGCGGGGCGTTTCAGTCGGTGTGAAGCTTGCGCTCAAGGAACGCGCAGGCGGCGTCGAACTCGGCCTTGGTCGCCGAGCCCTCGAAGCGCGCGCGGGCAAAGCTGTGGGGCATCCGCTCGGCAAAACGATACTCGGCTTCGTTACCCGCTTCCGTCAGCCGCCGGTAGTAAAGGTGTCCTTCGTCCCGCAGGGGATCGAACTCCGCCGTATGCACGAAGGCCGGCGGCAGCCCCGAAAGGTCATCCGCCCTGAGCGGCATGGCGTAGCCGTCGGGGTCCCGACGCCTTTCCCCCAGGTACGCCTCCAGGAAGTGCTCCATCTCGTCGCGGGTCAAAAGCGGCGAGTCGGCGTTTTCCTGATAGGACCCCCGCGTGGTGTCTACATCCAGCACCGGATAGAGCAGCGCCTGGGCGGCGATCTTCGGGCCGTTACGGTCGCGCGCGGCGAGAGTTACCGCGGCCGCCAGGTTACCACCGGCGCTGTCTCCGCAAACCGCAATCCGCGACGGCTCGATGCCGAAGTCGTTGGCGCGCTCGGCCACGTGCTCAAGCGCCGCATAGCTATCGTCGAAGGCGGCAGGATAGGGGTGCTCCGGCGCGCGGCGGTAGTTGACGCTGACCACCAGCGCCCGCGCGCCCCGGGCAATCCCCCAGGCGATGGTGTCCTGGGTGTCCAGATCCCCAAGCACCCAGCCGCCGCCGTGAAGATAAATCACGCAAGGGTACGGTCGCTCGAACTCGGGCATGTACCAGCGCAGGGCGATCTCGCGCTCGGGCAGACTGAGGGTCTCGTGCCACACGGACATTCCGGCGGGTCGCGGGTGGTTGTTTTGAAGACAGAATTCGCGCCAGGCGCGCCGGCGCTCCTCGAGCGTACTTCCGGCCGGCACGGTATCCAGCCGGGCAAGAAAGTCCTTGAGCTCAGGATGAATCACGGAGATTTCGATGACGTGGAGGATTGTTTTTCGCTGGGTGATCTACAGAGGCAATATCGAAAGTGACAAGTAACAGGTGACAAGTAAGAAATTCTTTCTTGTTACATGTCACATGTCACGTGTCACTTATTCCTCCAGCCACATATCGAAATCCGATTCTACAAACGCCGCGTCGTCGCTCTCCCGCTCGAAGGCGCAGGGCGCGGGCGTATCCAGCAACGGAGCCACCGAGGGGTCGATCTTGGTGATGGTTTCCAGCGGATACTCGCCGACGTTCTCGGGATCGTCGATGTATTCCTGCGGCTCGTCGCCGCTGAAAAATTTCCAACCGCTGTCGTCGGAATCCCGGGGATCTTCCCGGTACATGAAGCGGACCTTGCGTCCTTCTTCCGCCACCCGCTTGCTGGCGAAGGCCGTGATGTTGCCGCCTGAGTCCAGGTTTTCCTTCACGTCGTTCGCCATTGAGTTCCCCCCGCGCATCGAAAGTAACACGTAACATGTAACACGTAACAAGTAAGGTATGCTTGAGGAGTTTTCGGGCCGATTGTAGATGCCGTCTTGCTTGTCACATGTCACATGTCACATGTCACTGCTACGACCCGCGCATCACGCGTCGCCTACGATTTCCTTTTTCTTATTCGCCGCGAACGCCATCATCCGCTTCACCGGCACCACCGCGCGCTGGCGGATATCCTCATCGATGAGGATTTCGTTGGCGCCGGTTTCCAGCACCTGGACCAGGTTGCGCAAACCGTTCATGGCCATCCATGGGCAATGGGCGCAGCTCTCGCAGGTGGCGCCCTCACCGGCGGTGGGCGCTTCCAGCAATGTCTTCTCGGGGGCGTACTCTTTCATCTTGTGGAAAATGCCGCGATCGGTGGCGACGATGAAGGTGTCGTTGTCCATGCTGTGCACCGCCTGGATCAACCCTGTCGTCGAGCTCACCACGTCGGCCTGATCGATGACGCCCGGTGGCGACTCCGGGTGCACCAGCACCGCGGCGTTCGGATACTTACCCCTGAGCCTGGTCAGACCGTCCGCCTTGAACTGCTCGTGCACGATGCAGGAGCCCTGCCACATGAGCATATCGGCGGAGGTCTTACGCTCGATGTAAGCGCCGAGAAAACGATCCGGCGCCCACAGGATTTTTTCTCCCCGCTCCTTGAGCGACTTGACGATGTCCAGCGCGATCCCAGAGGTCACCATCCAGTCGGCGCGGGCTTTGACTGCGGCGCTGGTGTTGGCGTAGACCACCACGGTGCGGTCCGGGTGCTCGTCGCAGAACTGATTGAACAGATCCGGCGGACATCCCAGGTCCAGCGAGCAGTTGGCCTCCATCTCCGGCACCAGCACGCGCTTCTCCGGATTGAGAATCTTGGCGGTCTCGCCCATGAAGCGCACGCCGCAGACGACGATGGTGGAGGCGGAATGCGCGTTGCCGAAGCGCGCCATGTCCAGCGAGTCGGCCACGTGGCCGCCGGTCTCGTCGGCCAGGATCTGCAGATCCGGATCGGTGTAGTAGTGCGCCACCAGCACCGCGTCCTGCTCGGCCAGCAGCTGCTTCGCCCGCTCGAACAAAAGCTCGCGCTCGGCGCCGGACAGCTCCGGCGCGATGGCGGCCACCGTGGCGGCGTCGGGAATGGAAACGGGGACGGACAGGGGCGCATTCATTGCTGTCTCCTCAGCGGATGATCTGGACCTCGCCCGGATTTCTCACGCGGTAAAGCCGCGCCGGGCGGTGACTGCCATTTCTGCGCACTTCCTGGGTCTGGTCGATCTGATCCAGGGCAAGAACGCGCTTGCGGAAATTTCTCTTGTCGAGCTTTTCGTTGAGGATCCGCTCGTAGACTTTCTGCAGATCGCTCAAGGTGAACTTCTCGGGCATGAACTGCAGCGCGATGGTGGAGTAGGCGAGCTTCGCGG
>JBFIYQ010000250.1:0-4420 GCA_041605275.1 Gammaproteobacteria bacterium | reverse complement strand
TTTGGCATTTCGACGAAGCCGAATCCCTTGGACTGGCCCGAGAACTTATCGGTGATGACGACCACCTCCGCCAGTTCGCCGAATTCGGAGAATGTCTGCCTCAGGTCATCCTCGGTAACGCTGTAAGGCAGATTGCCAACGTAAAGTTTCATACTTCTTTTCGCTCTGTTCTGTGTGTTGACTGATAACAAGCTACGCAACGATCAAACACACAAATCGTTACGCAGCTAGAAAGCCGGACCCGATCGGGAACCGACCGCTCCTCTCTCGCAAGCGGATTTTCCTACTGGTGTCAGGGGACGTTCCGTTCGGCAAGGCGGAGGCAGGCTGAAAATTTCCTAGCAGATCATAGGATCAATGGGGCGATTGCGCCATATCAAAAAAGGCCCTCGATCAAGAAGGCCCTCGGGATCTGTTCAAAAAGTGCGTATTGGCCCGGCCGGCGCCGTCCACCGGGCGCACCAAGCGCGCGGGGAACGCATCAAATGCCGAAGCTTTCGCCGCAGCCACACAGCGACTTGACGTTGGGGTTGTCATAATAGAACGACTCGTTCAGACCGTCGCTGGTGAAGTCTATACGGGTGCCTTTGACATAGGGCCAGCTCTTCTCGTCGACGATTACTTTGACCCCGTTGCTTTCGTAGACGCTGTCACCGTCGCCCACGTCCCGGGCCAGATCCACGACGTAGGCCATTCCCGAGCAGCCGGTTTTTTTCACCCCGAGGCGCATGCCGATGGCGCCCTCGGTTGCATCCAGAAAGCGCCGGACCCGCTCGGCGGCGGCGTCGCTCAGGACAATTTCATTGAGGTTTTTTTCACTCATTTAATACTCGCCGGCGCAGGTTCGTGCTGAATTCCTCAACCTAAGAATGGGAATGACGGCGGCTGAAATCAATGCCCGTCTGGCCCGCTCAATGGGTTCCCCGCGGGGCGGGGGCATTGACCGCCATGCGGTCCTGGCGCGCCGCCACCTCCCGAACCCGGCGGCGCTCCACCAGCTCGGCCAGGTCGATACCGCTCAAAAAATCCCGTATCTGCTGGCTCAGGTCGTGCCACAGATCGTGGGTCAGGCAGCGCTCCTCGCCCTGGCAGTTTTCGCGACCGGCGCAACGGGTGGCGTCCACCATTTCGTCCACGGCCCAGATCACGTCGCTCACGGCGATGTGGCCGGCATCGCGTCCCAGCTGGTAGCCGCCCCCCGGGCCGCGCACGCTGCGCACCAGACCGCGCTTCCTCAGGCGGGCGAACAGCTGCTCCAGGTAAGACAGCGAGATCCCCTGTCGGTGGGCGATATCTGCCAGCGCCACCGGGCCGGCGGCGTCGTGGATGGCCAGATCCAGCATGGCGGTGACCGCATAGCGGCCTTTGGTGGTGAGCTTCATGGCGCGGACTCTCGGCGTTTCAAGCCCTCAAGATTACTTAACTGAGTAAGTCAGTCAAGTATTACCCTTGCCGCGCCGGGGTGTCATTCCAGCTCGAAATCCGGGGCCCGGCGCAGAAGGTCCAGGGTACGCTCGCTCACCGCCATGTCCTTTAGTTCCGAGGGTCGTACCCAGCGGGCCTCCATTACGTCGTCGCGGGGTTTCGGCTCGCCGGATAAAAACTCCGCCCGTATGTCCACCACCACATAGTGGAAACGCACCCGGCCTCCGTCGTCCTTATGCACTGCGTCAAAGGCGTAGCAGGGTTGGCCGGCGCGGACCCGTACGCCGGTCTCCTCGAAAATTTCCCGCTCGGCGGCCTGCTGAAGCGTTTCCCCCAGCTCGACGCTGCCACCGGGAATGGCCCACAGTCCCTCGCTGGGCGCCTTGGCGCGCCGCACCAGCAGCACCGCCCCGTCCCGGATCACGACGGTGCCGACGGCGACACGGGGGGAGTCGGGATAAGTGGTATCGGACACGAGCGATGGCTAGCGGGTAGATGGCAGGTGGGAGATGGCGGATGGAATTCTGGTCGCCGTTGTCTTAACCGCGTGCAGTCCGAGAGCGGCCGGAGTGTTCACCGTTTACGAATCACCACTGCGGGCCATGCCGCCTCGGACGAAAAACCCCGTCTACTATCTGCAATCTACTCTCCACCCACCGTTCATATACGCGCAAGCGTCTCGAGCTGCTCTTTGAGCTTTGCGATCGCGGCCTCGAACTCCTGCACCCGGGTTTGCTCCTTTTGCACTACCTCTTTGGGCGCGCGCTCGACAAAGCTCGGATTCTCGAGCTTGGCCCGAGCGCGGGAGAGATCCTTGTCTAGTTTCTCGATCTCCCGATTGAGGCGGGCGGTTTCTGCCTGCTTGTCGATAAGACCTTCCAGGGGAATGAGCAGCTTCATGCTGCCGAGCAGCGTGGTGGCGGATTCCGGTGCGCCCGCACCGTCGTTCAGCGCGTCGATGGAATCGATGCGGGCGAGGCTTTTGAGCAGCGCTTGATATTCGGCAACGCGGTCTAAATCCCGGTTCGACGGATTCTGCAGCAGTAACGGAACTCGTGTGCTCGGAGGGATATCCATTTCGCCCCGGACCTTGCGTACGCCGAGAATGAAGCCCTTGAGCCATTCCATTTCAGACTCGGCCTCGTCATCGATTGCGTTGCGATCGGGTTCGGGATATTGCTGAGTCATGATGCTGTCGCCTTCACGGCCCGCCAGCGGCGCGATGCGTTGCCAGATCGCCTCGGTAATGAAAGGAATGAGCGGATGCGCGAGTCTTAAAAGCGCCTCCAGAACTTCAACCAGCGTCCGGCGGGTTCCCCTCACTCCGGCGTCATCGCCATTGGCGTCGAGGAGGGCGGGCTTGGACAGTTCCAGATACCAGTCGCAGTACTCGTTCCAGGTGAACTCGTAAATCGCCTGGGCGGTGAGATCGAATCGATATTGGGCAATGCCCTCCATGGCGCGCATTTCGGTGCGCTGCAGACGTGAACAAATCCAGCGATCGGCGACGCCAAGGCTGATTTTGCCGCCGTTTTGACCACAGTCCTTGCCCTCCGTATTCATCACCACGAACCGGGCCGCGTTCCAGAGCTTGTTGCAGAAATTGCGGTAACCCTCGATGCGACCCAGATCGAAGCGGATGTCCCGTCCCTGGGTCGCAAGCGAGCAGAAGGTGAAGCGCAGCGCGTCGGTGCCGTACGCGGGAATGCCGTGGGGAAACTGCTTTCGCGTGGAGGCGATAATTTTCGGCGCCAGCTGTGGCTGCATCAGTCCGGTGGTGCGCTTGGCGATGAGCTCGTCGAGCCCGATGCCGTCGGTCAGGTCCAGGGGATCCAGAATGTTGCCCTTGGATTTCGACATCTTGTTACCGTCGGCGTCGCGCACCAGGCCGTGGATGTACACCTCGTGAAAGGGGACGTCTCCCATGAACTTGAGCCCGAACATGATCATCCGCGCGACCCAGAAGAAAATAATGTCGAATCCGGTGACCAAAACGCTTGTGGGATAGAAGGTCTTGAGACGATCGGTTTGCTCCGGCCAGCCGAGGGTAGAGAACGGCCACAGCGCCGATGAGTACCAGGTGTCCAGCACGTCTTCGTCCTGGCGCAGAGCGACGTGCGCCCCCAGCGCGTACTTGTCCCGCACCTCCGCCTCGCTGCGGCCGACGAACACGTTGCCGTTTTCGTCGTACCAAGCCGGAATGCGATGGCCCCACCAGATCTGGCGGCTGATGCACCAGTCCTCGATGTTTCGCATCCACTCGTAGTAGGTTTTTGTCCAGTGGTCCGGAACGAATCGGATCCCGCCTTTTTCCACCGCCTCGATGGAAGGTTTGGCCAGCGGTTCGGCTTTCACGAACCACTGGTCGGTGAGATACGGCTCGATCACCGAGTGGGATCGGTCGCCGCGCGGCACCATCATTCGATGCGGCTCGACTTTTTCCAGCAGTCCCCGCGCCTCCAGATCGGCGACGATACGCTCCCGCGCAGCGAAGCGGTCCATGTCGCGATAGCGTTCCGGGGCGTTCTCGTTGAGCTTGGCGTCAGGGGTAAAAATATTCAGGCGCTCCAGGCCGTGCCGTTCCCCCACCGCGTAGTCGTTGAAGTCGTGAGCTGGGGTGATCTTGAGGCATCCGGTTCCGAACTCCGGATCAACGTAGTCGTCAGCGATGACGGGTATTTTTCGTTCAGTCAGCGGCAGCTCGACCTGCGCGCCGATTAATTCAGCGTACCGCTCGTCCGCTGGATTTACCGCCACGGCGGTATCTCCGAGCATGGTCTCGGGGCGAGTGGTGGCAACGACGAGGTGATCCTTTCCGCCGACGAGGGGATAGCGAATGTGCCACAGGTGGCCATCCTCCTCTTGGGACATGACCTCAAGATCCGACACCGCCGTGTGAAGCACCGGGTCCCAGTTGACCAGCCGTTTTCCCCGGTAGATGAGGCCTTCCTCATAGAGCCGCACAAAGGTCTCGCGCACCGCGGCCGACAGGCCC
>JBFIYQ010000249.1:0-4446 GCA_041605275.1 Gammaproteobacteria bacterium | reverse complement strand
GCGGCAGGCCCTTGTGCGCCGCGGTCATGGCGTACATGTCGAACCTTTCTCCACTGGACGTCCGGCGGCCGTGAAATTTACGCCCGTACCAGGAGGCGATTCCGCGCTCGACGTAACCACGACTGCTGCGAAGGGTGTGATAGCGCTTGCCGTGAACGACGTACGATCGAGGGTTGCCGTAACGGCTGCGCGGCTCCGCCTTCGGGACCGCGTCCGGTATGTTTCCAAGGTAGGGAGAACCGGGCGGCGGTCCGTCTTTCATCGGCGAGCCGCCGCAGCCTGCGTTCAACAGCACGATCATCAGCAGCGCCGCCCTGCGGCCATGCTCGGTAAATAACGACGGTGATGCCTGCATAGTTTCAGCCGCTTTGGGTCAGATATCGACCTCGAAGCTCCTTCGCCAGCTGGGTCACGGCCATGGCGTAAAGCGGGCTGTGGTTGTAACGAGTGATGGCGTAGAAATTGCGCTGCACCACCCAGTATTCGTTGCCGTTGGCGAGATCGAGCTCGAGCAGGGCAACGCGGGCATCGGCCGGCACGTCGTTAATCATCTTCACCCCGTGGGCGTCCAGATCCTGAAGCGGAATTTTCGGCTTCAGTCCCTTTTTCAGCAGCACCTTGTAGCCGTCGCCGCTGACCGAGGCGGGAACGGCGATGCCTCCTTCGGCCTTCCATCCGTGCGTGCTTAAATAGTTGGCCACGCTGCCGATGGCGTCCTTGGGGTTGCCGAGCAGGTCGCGGGTCCCGTCGCCATCGAAATCCACCGCGTAGCGCCGGTAGCTGCTGGCGATGAACTGCGGCACGCCCATGGCGCCGGCATAGGAACCCCTAACGGCCAGCGGGTCGAAACTTTCTTCCCGGGAAAGCAGAAGAAACTGCTGCAGCTCGGAGCGAAAAAACTTTGCGCGCTTCGGATACCTGAATCCGAGGGTAACCAGCGAATCGATCACTCGGATTCTGCCGGCGCGTTCGCCGTAAAGCGTCTCTACCCCAATGATGGCGACGATGATTTCCGCCGGCACGCCGTACACTGCCTCGGCTCTTTCGAGCGTCTCTCTATGCAATTCCCAGAACTCTACGCCCTTGGAGATCCGTGTTTCGTTGAGAAAAATCGGGCGATACGCGTACCAGGGCTTGGCCTCCGCCGGTCTCGAGATCAGCTCGATTACCTTCGGCAGCACTTTCGCCTGCGCGAGAATCGCTCTCAGCTCCGACGGCGGATATCCGTGGCGTTGCTCCATCTCCTCGATGAAGGGCGTAATTTCCGTCGACTCATCCAGAGAATGTCTCTGGTTTGCCTCGACCGTCGCTGCGCCGGTGCAGGCGGAGACGAGTATCGAACAAAGCAGCGTCACTATCGGCCGAACCGCGCTGGTTACGCCGGTGAACTTATTGCGACTTCCCACCACCAGAATTCACTCCAATTCAATTCGACAAAAGTCGTCTGTGCGTATGGATCGACATCAGCACGCCAAAGGCCGCCATCACGGTGACCAGCGAGGTGCCGCCGTAGCTGATCAGCGGCAGAGGCAGCCCCACCACCGGCAGCATGCCGCTGACCATGCCGAGATTGACGAAGACATAGATGAAAAACGTGAGGATCAGGCTGCCCGCGAGCAAACGACCGAAGGAATCCTGGGCCTGTGTGGCGATGTACAGGCCCCTGAACACGACGAACAGATAAATCGCCAGCAGCAGCGCGACGCCCAGTAGCCCAAACTCTTCGCTTAAGACAGCGAACACGAAGTCCGTGGATCGCTCGGGGAGAAAATCCAGCTGGCTTTGGGTGCCGTTCAGCCATCCCTTGCCGTACACGCCCCCAGAACCGATGGCGATCTTCGATTGGATAATATGGTAGCCGGCGCCCAGGGGATCCTGCTCGGGATCGAGAAAAGTCAGCACCCGGCGGCGCTGATAGTCGTGCATCACCTGCCACATGGCCGGCGCGCTGGCCGCGACCACCAGCAGCAGCCCCACGATCAGCCGCCAGCGCATGCCCGCGAGGAATAGCACGAAACCTCCGGAACAGGCGATGAGCAGCGCGGTGCCGAGATCGGGCTGCTGAATGATGAGGATGGTGGGCACGATGGCAATGAGCGCGGCCACGAATACCTGCAGCGTTCTCGGCGGTAAGGTTCGCTCGGCGAAAAAGTACGCAACCATCATTGGCACCGTCAGCTTGGCGAGCTCCGATGGCTGAAAGTTGATGGGCCCCAGGCGCAGCCACCGCTGCGCCCCCTGCGCCACGTCACCCACGTAAAGTACCGCCAGCAGCAAGAGCAGCCCGGCCAGATAAAGCCAGGGCGACCAGTGAAATAAATGACGAGGGTTAATCTGCGCCACCGCCAGCATTACACCGAAAGCAACCACCAGACGGATGGCCTGTCGGATGACCGTGCTGGTGGATTCGCCGCCCGCGCTGTAGAGCACCATCAGCCCGATTCCGGAAAGCGTCATCAGGCCGATCAGCAACGGCAGATCCAGGTGAAGGCGTTGCGACAGGGTCCGTGTTTCTTCCATCGTTGGTCAGCGCCTGCGGTTCGACCGTAATAAGAAGCTGAAAGCAGACATCGTCAGCGGGAACTTGGCGCTTGTGCTCAACGCGGCTGCGCTCCGTTCATGGGGTTGGATGTCGACGCCGTAAGCATCGGACCGTCCTCGGAATCGCGCTGTTTCAAGGTATTTAGATAATAGTCAATTACCTTTCTTGCTATCGGCGCCGCCGAACGACTGCCGCTGCCGCCGTTCTCCGCCACCACCGCCACCGCAATCTGCGGCTTGTCCGCCGGCGCAAAGGCGATGAACAGGCCGTGGTCCCGCAGGCGTTTCTCCACTTCCTCCTCTTCGTACTCCTCGTTCTGTCCGACGCTGAACACCTGGGCGGTGCCGGTTTTCCCCGCCATCTGGTAGGTGGCGCCGATGCTTATCCGGCGGGCCGTGCCGCGGGGGCCGTGCACCACCTGTCTCATCGCCTCGACGATGTCGTCCCAATTCTTTGCCGATTTGGGCTCAATCATGACGGGCGCGCCGGAACCGTGCTCGATGGGCTCCAGGGTGGTGGGGTCGACCCTGCGAAGCAGAACTTCCGGCTTGAGCCGCAATCCTCTCATCGCAAGCGTGGCGGTGGCCGAGGCGAGCTGCAGCGGCGTCGTTAGCATGAAACCCTGGCCAATCCCGGTGATTAGGGTTTCCCCCGGATACCAGGGCTGATTGCGGTTGCGCCGCTTCCATTTCGGCGACGGCATCAGACCGTCGCTTTCTCCCTTGAGATTAATCCCCGTGGGGTTGCCGAATCCGAACTGGGTCATGAAGTTATACATCCGCTCGATGCCCAAATTCTGAGACAGGACGTAGAAGTAGACGTCGCACGACTCGACGATGGCCTGATTGAGATCCACGTGACCGTGCCCTCCCTTCTTCCAGTCCCGATAGCGGCGCTCTTTTCCCGGCAGCTGGAAATAGCCTTTGCAGTAGGTGGACTCGTGCGCCTGCTCCAGCTTGTGCTCGAGCCCCGCGAGCCCGAAGAACGGCTTCACCGTGGAGCCCGGGGGGTACTGCCCGTTGATGGCCCGGTTGAACAGCGGTCGGTCGGCGGAGCTGATGAGCGCGTCGTAGCTGGATTTGTCGATGCCGTCGACAAAAAGATTCGGGTCATAGGTGGGGACGCTGACCAAAGCGAGAACGTCCCCCGTGGCGGGCTCGATGGCGACCACCGCGCCGTTTTCCTCCCCCAGCGCCTGCTCCGCCACCGCCTGCAGACCCACGTCTATGGTCAAATAAAGGCTGCTTCCGGGAACAGGGTCCTTGCGCTGCAGCACCCGCAGCGTGCGACCCTGGGCGTTGGTCTCCACGTGCTGGTAGCCCACCGTGCCGTGAAGCAGATCCTCAAACGCCTGCTCGACCCCGGTCTTACCGATGTGGGCCGTGGCGCGATAGTTTGACGTGTCTATGCTCTGAAGCTCTTCCTCGTTAATACGCCCGACGTAGCCGATCATATGCGAGCCGATCTCCGCCAGCGGGTAGTCGCGGCTCAGCCGGGCCTCGATATCGACGCCCGGGTAGAGGTGGCGGTTGACGGAGAATCTCGCCACTTCCTCCTGGTTCAGCCGGTAGCGGAGCGGAAGACTATCGAAGCGGCGTTTTTTCTCTAAAAGCTCGTGAAACCGGCTCTCGTCGTCCTCAGAAATTGGGACGATGCGCCGCAGGTCCGCGATTAGACCGTCGATATCCTCCACCGCCTCGGGCACGACTTCAAGGCTGTAGGTGGGCACGTTCTGCGCAATGACGGTGCCGTTGCGATCGAACACCAGGCCACGGGTCGGCGCCACCGGAACGATCTTGACGCGGTTGTCCTCGGACAGCGTTGCAAAGTGCTCATAACCGATGACCTGGAGCTGAAACATTCGCACCAGTATCACCACCGACAGGCAGGCGATGAGAACGCAG
>JBFIYQ010000248.1:0-4477 GCA_041605275.1 Gammaproteobacteria bacterium | reverse complement strand
GAACGATGGCGCGACCGTCCTGGACGATTGTGGTTTGCTGTCTGATTGGCCTCGATTCTCCAGTGGCGATGAACGCGGTCTTTCCTTCCAGAACCCGGATCTGCTGTGCCGCGCGAGCGCTGGCGGCGCTCTCCTCACGGCTGATGCGGGCCTGCGCCGTCGATTCGCCGTCGCTCGCGCTCGCCGAAAGCCCGCGGCGATTTCCGGAGGCGCTGCCGGCGGATACGCTCGAGTTTCCGCTTTTGACCTCGGCAAAGACCTCGGCCAGGTCCCGGCGGACGTCCTCATCGAGAACGTGCTTGACGCTGACAAGAAGATTCGCCGGCGCCTTGTTGATGGTTTGCAGCAGCTGTTTGATCTCCCGCAGATTCGCGGGCGTGGTTTTGACGATGAGCTTATCGGACAGGCTGGTCACGGTTCCGGGCGGTGGCACCAGGGGTCGGAGCATGGTGGCCACCTCGCCGGCATCCCGGTATCCGATGGAAATGACTTCCGTCACCATTCTTTCAGCGGCGGACAGGGCGCTCGAGAACACCATCACGAGGCTGAGCCGCAGAAGCACTACACGCATCGACGGCCTGCTCATATGCGAATCCGGCGTAAATTGGGATCCGGCTCGGCGTGTGCCCACATCTCGTCGAAGGTGTCGCCGAGTTCCCCCGCCGCGCGCCGATCTCCGAAGTTCACCACCCCTTCAAAACGATCGGCGAGCAGGCGATCAACCGAGCCGGTGCGATCGGCAAGAAGAAAGGCGCGGTTATAGCCGGCATGCTTTTTGTCCGGCTTTCGGATCTCCACGTAGCTGCTGAGCTTTTGCGCCAGGTCGATCAGGCGGTGGCCGGTGCTCAAGATCGGTCTCGAGTCCATGACAATAATATGGACCCGGGCGCGGCTGGAATCGAGGAGAAAACGGCGCAACGCAGAGGCAAACTCGGCGTTGTCATAAACCGCAGGGTCCAGATGGCGGCTCACAATTTCCACCGTGCGCTGGCTCTGAGCCACCAGGGCGATACTGGCCTCTTTAACTTGGGCGCCGGTCTCGACGTATACCGGATGCCTGTCCCCTCCAAGCTCTAAGCTTTCAAAATCGAAATCCGACATTCAGCCGATCAGATATCCTCACCCAGGTTGGCGGCGGCGCCGATGTAGCTGGCGGGCGTCATGGCGAGCAGTCGTTTCTTTTCGCCCTCGGGAATGTCGAGCTTGCGTACGAAACCGTGGAGGGCCTCTTTGTCGATGTCCTGTCCCCGGGTCAGCGCCTTGAGCTGTTCGTAGGGATTGTCGAGGCCGTAGCGGCGCATCACCGTTTGAATGGGCTCGGCGAGGATCGCCCAGGCGCAGTCGAGCTCTTCTGAGAGTGCGTTTTCATCCACGTCCACCCGTGACAGCCCGCGAAGGCATGCGCGGTACGCGATCAGCGAGTGGGCAAAGCCGACGCCGAGGTTTCTCAGCACGGTGGAGTCGCTGAGGTCGCGCTGCAGTCGGGACACGGGAAGCTTTCCGGCAAGATGGTCGAGGATGGCGTTCGCAAGTCCCAGGTTTCCTTCAGCGTTCTCGAAATCGATCGGGTTGACCTTGTGGGGCATGGTTGAAGAGCCCACCTCGCCTTCGGCCAATTTCTGCTTGAATACGCCACGGGAGATGTAGGCCCAGCTGTCGCGGCAAAGATCCAGCAGCACGCTGTTGAACCGCATCAGCGCGTGAAACAGCTCCGCCATGTAGTCGTGGGGCTCAATCTGGGTCGTATACGGATTCCACTCCAGACCGAGTGCCGTTACGAAGCGCCGGGAGATATCGGGCCAGTCCAGATCCGGATAGGCGGCAAGATGCGCGCTGTAGGTGCCTGTGGCGCCGTTCATCTTTCCACAAAGCTTCACCGACTCGAACGATTCACGCTGACGCTTGAGCCTGTGAGCGAACACCGCAAGCTCCTTGCCGACGGTTGTGGGAGAGGCCGGCTGACCGTGGGTGTGGGAAAGCATGGCGCAAGAAGCGTAACGGTGTGCCAGTTCGCGGAGGGTTTCGATCAGCTCGTCCATGACCGGAAGCACGCAGCGCGTTCGCGCGTCGGCGAGCATCAGCGCGTAGGCCAGATTGTTGATGTCCTCGGAGGTGCAGGCGAAGTGGAGAAAGCCAGCGATTTTCTGCAGCGATTCGTTGTCGCCGAAGGACTCCCTCAGAAAATATTCCACCGCCTTGACGTCGTGGTTGGTGGTCTTTTCGATTTCCTTAACCCGCAGCGCGTTTGATTCGTCGAAGTTGTCGACGATTTCGTCCAGTCGATCGCGGGCGCGCTGGTCCAGCTCCGGCACCTCTTTAATCAACGGGTTATCCGACAGGGTTTCCAGCCAGCGCACCTCCACCAGAACTCTGTCGCGAATCAGTCCGTATTCGCTGAAGACGGCCCGCAGCTCGGCGGTTTTATCACCATAGCGTCCGTCTACGGGGGAGATGGCGGTGAGCGAGTTCAGGTCCATGCTTTCTTCTTCGTCCGTTTCTGAACGTCAGTGCTTGCCCTGAGCCGCGTCGAACTCGGCGCGCTGCTCCGGAGTCGCTTCTCTCTGGTATTTCTCTTTCCACTCCTGGTAGGGCATGCCGTAGACAATCTCGCGCGCTTCCTCGTAGCTCATTTCGATGCCGCGTTCCTCGGCGGCCGCCCGATACCACTTGGAGCAGCAGTTTCTGCAGAAGCCGGCCAGGTTCATGAGGTCGATGTTCTGGACATCGGCTCGTTTCCTGAAATGCTCTATCAGGCGGCGAAACGCCGCCGCTTCAATTTCGGTTCGGGTTTTCTCGTCCATGTCGGTCTCCTGTCAAGCTTTAATGCCTCGATTATATGCTGTCGCCCGATCTGTTTCGTGGCGTTCAGTTGAGGGTCAGTGAAAGATCCCGTCCCTTTCGCGCGTCTTCTTCAGGCATGTTCTTCTCGAATTCCTTCAGGGTCTGCACCGCGCTGATATCCCCCTGACCGGCCGCCTTTCTCATCCAGGCGTAGGCCAGGATCCTGTTTTTCGTCACGTGCTCGCCACGCCAGTATCGGATTCCCAGATTGATTTGCGCTTGGGTCAATCCCTGGCGCGCCGCTTTTTCGAACCATGTGTTAGCGGCGTGTTGATCCGCGGTTACGCCGATACCGTCGCGATAATGGATTGCAATGGCGTACTGCGCCAGGGCGAGATTTTGATCCGCCGCCCGAAGATACCATTGAAACGACTGAGAATCGTCGCGGTCGACGCCTAAGCCCCGGCGATAGTAATCGCCCAGCATATACTGGGCGACCGCGTGTCCGCGCACGGCGGCCTGGTGATACCAGCTCGCGGCTTCGGCGTAGCTTTGCTCCACCCCGCGGCCCTTGTGGTAGAGCTCGCCAAGAAGCGCCTGGGCATGGGGGTTACCGAGTTTCGCCTCGCGCAAAAACTCGGAGTGCGCCATGTTGAAGTTGCCGCTGCGGGCGGCGTCGATACCCGCCTGGACATCGGCTCTGGTCGGGTTAATCGCGACCGCCATCAGCGCTATGAAAGTGGCGGCGAGGACTGCGGGCCGGGCGCGGGCGAGGCGGCTGTAGTTCGGGTAACGCATTGAGTATTCTAGTAACTCACGTCAAACAAATAATTTAGCACGGCGGACAGTTTCGCGCCGCCAAAGCGTAAGAAAATGTGTAGAGAAGGCAAAGGCGTCGCGCCACATTGCCTTCCCGGAGGGTAGCGGAGTGAGTAAGAAATCCCGCGTTGAAAGGGACAGTATGGGAGAGGTCCGGGTTCCCGCGGACGCGCTTTACGGCGCCCAGACGCAGCGGGCGGTGAATAATTTTCCCGTGAGCGGACTGAATATGCCACGATCTTTCATTCGCGCCCTCGGTTTGATCAAGGCGTCCGCCGCGCGGGTCAACCGGGATCTGGATCTGCTCGACGACAACGTTGCCGAGGCGATCGTGTCCGCGGCCGAAGAGGTCGCCGACGGCGCTCACGACGCGCATTTTCCCATCGACGTTTTCCAGACCGGATCGGGCACCAGCTCCAACATGAATGCCAACGAGGTCATTGCCCGTCTTGCGGGAGGTCGGGCTGGCGCTGACGTGCACCCGAACGATCACGTCAACATGTGCCAGAGCAGTAACGATGTCATACCCACGGCCATTCACCTGAGCGCAACGCTTGAAGTTTGCGAACGGCTGCTGCCGGCGCTTGGCCACCTGGCCGACACCCTTTCTGCCAAAGCCGCGGAGCTCAAATCGGTGGTCAAGACCGGCCGCACGCATCTGATGGATGCCATGCCGGTGAGGCTGGATCAGGAAATCGGCGGCTGGAGTTCGCAAATCCGCGACGGTATCGCACGGGTCGAGGACAGTCTGGAACGATTGCGCGCGCTGCCCATCGGCGGCACCGCGGTGGGAACAGGTATCAACGCCCACGAGACCTTCGGCGAACGGGTGACGGCCGATCTCTCGAAGACGACTGGCGTCGCGCTTAAAGTGTCG
>JBFIYQ010000247.1:0-4491 GCA_041605275.1 Gammaproteobacteria bacterium | reverse complement strand
GCCTTCACCGCGGCGACAAGCGTGTCGAAGCTGCCCGCGTTGATGGCGATGTCGACGATGTCAGAGCTTGAGGCCCTGGTGGTGGCCGGAGCCTCCATGCTGTAGGAACCGTCACTGCTCTTCATCCCATACTTGCTGTAGTTGCCGGCGAATGCTGGCATCGACGCGGAGGCCACGACGCACATGGCGATGGAGCCCGCGATTAAACGCCTCAAGTTGATAGTCATGGTAAAGATCCTCTCGGGTTAAAAATTGACGTCATGTCTAATGACGGTCGAGAGAATACCTGTACAAGGATTTCAGTTTCAACCTTAACCAGGGACGATATCTAGACATTGATTCGACATTGCGGCTTCGCTCTGCGTTTCGCCTTCCCGGGAACGTCAGGGCGGCGGCGGCCTTGAATACGTGCCCGGCGGCGCAGCTCAGAGGCAGAACCGTTTCGCCGCGGAGGCGTCCAGGGCCAAATCAGCGACGAGAAGCCGGGCGGCTGATATTTGCCTGGAATAAGTCCAAGCCGGGCACCGGCGGCGGGCTGACCGGAATCCACGCGTGTTGCGCTTTCAGGCCGCCCTGACGGTGTCTTCACACGGTCTTGACGGCCTGGCTCGTACCCTCTGAATTTGCGGCTTGGCGTCGGACAAGTGTCACTCGAGCAGCGAGCGACTTAGTGCACTTAATTTCGGAAAGATGAAGGCAGTTAGGACATGCGCTTAAAAATGAACCGCGTTCTCATCCTCGCGATTTTGCTGCTGGTTACAGGCTGTGCAACCACAAACGGCCCGGAGCTCGGAGTAATAAACGATGGAAAGCTTTCGCCGTGCCCGGTCACGCCCAACTGTGTCTCCAGCGACGCAACGGACGACGCTCACAGCATCCAGCCGCTCGTGCTGAAAAGCAATTCTGAAGCGGCCTGGCAGGCGTTGAGTACTTATCTCAAAACTGATTCCAGCTACACAATCATCAGGCAGGGGAGTGATTACCTACGCGCCGAGGCGCGAACGCCACTGTTTCGCTTCGTCGATGACGTGGAGTTTCATCTGCGTGCGCAACAAGGGCAGATTGCCATGCGTTCGGCGTCCCGATTCGGCTATTCGGATCTCGGCACCAACCGGCGGCGGCTGGAGGGCGTTAGGAAGGCGCTCAGGGAGATCGGAGTGCTCGGTGACGGAAGCTGAGCTAATGGATTAGCCTGCCGTCAGACGACCATGACGGGGCAGCGCGCGAGGCTCGTCACCTTGTGTGAGACGCTGCCGAGCAGAAACCCTTCCACGTCGCCGAGGCCCCGGCTGCCAAGCACGATCAGTCTCACGTTCTTGTCGTCCGCGAAATTGATGATGGTGCGTGCGGGTTGACCGCTCTTAATGAACCCCCGGGGCTCACTGGCGCCGAGTTCGGCGGCGTGCTTTTTCGCCTCCTCGACCACTCCCTGTGCGTGCTCGCGCATGGCCTCGTCTAGATTCTCCGGCGAATTCGCCGGCTTGACCATGTACATGGACGCGTCGAGCGGACTGTGGTGCCGGTAAACGCACAAGACCATCAGCTCGGAGTTGAATTTTTTCTGCATCTCCACCGCGAAGTCGAGAGCCGACAGGGAGTGCTCCGAACCGTCCACGGGCACGAGTATTTTTTCAAACATCGATCAGCTTTCCGCTCATTTATCGAATGCCACGTCGCGCAGGAACAGGGAAATCTCCGGGAAAATGATCAGCAGCGCGGCCGCCAGGATCAGCATCGCCACGAAGGGCGGTGTTCCCTTGATGACTTCTATGTAGGGCCGTTTGAACACCGCGATGGCGGTAAAGATGTCGCAGCCAAACGGCGGCGTTGCCGATCCGATGGCCACCTGCAGGGTGATGATGATGCCGACGAGGACCGGATCGAGACCCACCGATTCCACCACCGGCGCGAAGATCGGACCCAGGATGAGAATGACGACGATGGGATCGACGAACATGCAGGCGATGAAGAACGAAATCGAGATCACCACCAGCACGCCGATGGGTCCCATTTCGCTCACGCCCACGGCACCGAGCATGGCCTGAGGGATCTGGTTGAAGGATATGACCCAGGAGAAGGCGGCGCCGGCGCCGACGAGAATAAACACCACCGCGGTGATGAGCCCGGTAGATTTGGCGATGTCGTAAATATCCCGCCAGTTCAGCTCGCGGAAGATCACCACTTCCAGGATCAGCGCGTAGAGCACACAGGCGGCCGCCGCCTCGGTGGGACTGAAGATTCCCCCGTAGATGCCGCCGACGATGATCACCGGGAATCCCAGCGGCCAGCTCGCGTGTAGAACCGTATCCCAGCGCTCTTTCCAGGTGGCTTTGGGCTCGGTGGGCACGTGCTTGATGTAGGCGTAGATAATGCTGTAGGTGGCGAAAAACACCAGAATCATCAGTCCCGGGCCAATGCCCGCGATGAACAGCTCGGCGATGGAGGTGTTGGACACAACGCCGTAAATGATCATGCCGATGCTCGGCGGGATCAGAAATGCGATGTCGCTGGAATTAACGATTAGCGCGAGCACAAAGGAATCGTTGTAGCCCGCTTTAAGCATCCGGGGCCGGAGCGGGGTGCCCACCGCCACCACGGTGGCCTGGGTCGACCCCGAGACGGCGCCGAAAAGCGTGCAGGCCGTGGCGGTGCTGACCGCGAGGCCGCCTTTCACGTGGCCGATGAATTTCATCACCATGTCGATCAACCGCCCGGCGGACTGGCCGCGGGTCATGATGTCGGCAGCGAAGATGAACATGGGCACCGCGATCAGCGATGCGGGGCGGATCCCCGCCATCATCTGCTGCACCATGAAGTCCATCTTGCCGATGCCGCCGAAGGTCATAAAAAAGCCGATGAACGCGGCGATAATGAGGGGAATCATCAGCGGAAATCCCAGCAGCAGCAGGATCACCATGGTCACCATCATTATTGTTGCCATCTCGAGACCCCCTGCTCAGACTTCAGACTCGGTGTCTTCGTAACCCTCCAGCACGTTGGTGGAGAGGTAGATGTCTTTCTCGATGATGTTCTTGATGCCGGTCATGGTGTACTGGATGCCGGTGACGGCGAAGCCGATAGGCACCCAGACAAAAATCCACCAGATGGGGATCTGCAGCGCAGGCAGCACGCGGCCGCTGGTCTGGACCTTGCCGATGTAGCGAACCGAGAAGTAGCAAAGCGCGAACATCGCCGCGGCGGTGATAAAGGCGATGATGACCATGAGCACCTTGCGGCCCATGAAGGGGAGATTGTCGTATATCGCGGACATGCGGATATGCCGTCCATGGCGCGCGGCGTAGCCGACTCCGGCAAAGGTGATCAGAATGATGATGATGCGGTTGAGCTCTTCGGAGAAAAAAAGGCTGTGCTGAAAAACGAACCGGCCAACGACATTGGCCACCGTATTGGTCGCCATCAGCAAAACGCCCGCCGCCAGGGCAAACGATTCGATCCGGCTGATTATCGAATCAATGGTGCCGAGAAAACCAGGCAGGCTGGATTCATGCTTGTTTGCTTTTTCTTCACTCATTGACTGTCTCCCCCACGGCCCCGCGACCGCCGCCGCCGCCTCCGCTAATTTGCGCGGCGGTGTCTCTCTTCTTTCCGGCGAGGACGAAACGGGAAGCGGCCACAGGGAGCCGCTTCCCGCGTCGAAGGGTTAGAAGCAGTGTTTAATGCCGCGCGTTACTGGCAGCTGTAACTTAGTCTATTTCGTTGCCGCCAGGTCCTTCTTCATCTGTTCCAGGATCTTCTTGCCGCTCTCGCCGGTCATGGAGATGAACTTCTGCTCCACCTCTTTGGCCGCCTCCTTGAAGCACTGGCGCTGCTCTTCGCTCAACACGGTGACCGTCATTTTGGGCTTGGCTTTCTTGATTTTCTCAAGCTCGGTTTCGGCCAGACCTATCTGATACTTGGCGATGTAGTCATACGCCTTCGCGGCCGCCTCCTGGATCAGTTTCTGATCTTTCTCGGGAAGGCCGTCATAGAACTCCTTGTTGGCCATCACCGCCGTGGTGAAGTTGTTGTGCCCCGCGTAGGTGATGTGGTCCGTGACCTCGTAGATCTTGGTCGAGTACAGGAAGAAAGTCGGATTCTCCTGACCCTGAATGATGTTGGTCTGCAGCGCGCCGTAGACCTCGCCCCAGGGAAGCGGCGTGGGGGTTGCGCCGAAGGCCTTGTAGGACTCCACCAGCAGCGGATTGGTCATCACCCGGAATTTGACCTCGTTGAGGTCACTGCAGGATTTGACCGGCGACTTTGTGGTCATGGCCACCTCGCCTTCCGGGAACATGACCAGCAGCTCGAGGCCCTTCCCGGCGTAGAGCTTCTTGAAGTCCTCGTTGATGGCCTTGCTCTTCTTATAGAAGCGCGCCAGGTGGTCCTGGTCCGTGGGCAGCAGGTAAGGCACGAAAAACACCTGGGCTTCCGGGATCAGCGAACCGGTGAAACCCGGCGACTGGTCCACAAACTGCAGAATGCCGGCCTGCG
>JBFIYQ010000246.1:0-4500 GCA_041605275.1 Gammaproteobacteria bacterium | reverse complement strand
TTCTATCGCAACGCGCTGAATCTCGGTCTACCGGCCCTGGTTTGCAAGGAGACAGATCGCATCAGCCAGGGCGACGTGCTGAAGATCGATCCCGTCGAAGGGCGGGTGGAGAATCTGACTACCAGAGAAACGCTGGAGTGCGAGCCGCTGCCAGAGCACTTGGTGGATATGATCAAAGACGGCGGACTTATTCCGCATCTGAAAAAGAAACTCTCCAGACAGAGCGCTTAAACCGGCTTTCGGACCTCAATGGCAAATCAGGAGCGCTTCCAGGAAGTGTTTGACCGACTGCGCGGCATGTTGAAGGATTACACTGTCGATCTGGTCTGCGAAAAGGATAAGCGTGACAATTATTACTTGAACACAAAGCACCTCATGAAAAACAAAAAGCCGCTTTTCTTTGGTGCGGTGCAGATTAAGAAACGCTACGTGAGTTACCACCTTATGCCGGTGTACGTTTACCCTGAGTTGCTCGATAGCGTTTCTCCAGAATTGAAACGGCGTATGCAGGGCAAATCCTGCTTTAATTTCAAGTCGGCCGATGCGAAGCTGTTCGAGGAGCTCGCAGCGCTAACCAAGGCCGGATACGAGAAATACAGATCCGCGGGCTACCTTTGAATTCAGGTGGAACCGCATTGTGTGCTTTTCGACTCAGGATCTGATGAGGGAATTGTTTGCTGGATCCCCGCTTCCGCGGGAATGACGTCTATGAAAATTCGCGCCCTCTGGAGAGTCTTGACAAAGTATCGCGGGAATCACGCTGATGGTTTTTTTAGCGGATGCGGACAAAACCTGAACGAGGAGAATCAAGATTAAGCTCATTGTGCTTCCGGGGGACGGCATCGGCCCCGAGATTACTGCCGCCACTTTGAGTGTCGTTAATGCGTTGAATCAGAAGCTCGGTTTGAAGCTCGATCTGGTCGAGCGCCCCATTGGCCTCGCCTCGCTCAAAACCCACGGCTCGTCGCTTCCCAAAGAGATCCTCGAGGAGGCCCGAAAAGCCGATGGCGTCATCTTGGGACCTGTTTCCACCTACGAGTATCCGCCTGCCAACGAGGGCGGAATCAATCCGTCAGCCACCATTCGGCTGGCCTTCGATCTCTACGCTAACATCCGGCCTGCCAAGACCTATCCCGGCGTGCCTGCAACCGTGAAGTCGATGGACCTGGTGGTGGTTCGTGAAAATACCGAGGGCTTTTATGCCGATCGCAACATGGTTGTCGGCAGCGGAGAGTTTCAGCCCACCGAGGACGTGGCGCTGTCGGTAAGAAAAATCACCCGCAAGGGATCGACCCGCATCGCCCGCGCGGCCTTCGAGCTGGCGCAAAGGCGAAGAAAGAAGGTCACGGTGGTGCACAAGGCCAATGTGCTTCGGGTGTCCGACGGATTTTTCCTGAAATGCGTGAAGGAGGTCGCGGCGGATTATCCGGACGTGACCCTGGACGAATCCATCATCGACGCCATGACCGCACGGCTCATCCGCACGCCTGAAGCATTTGATGTCGTCTGCACCACCAACATGTTTGGCGACATCCTCTCCGACGAGGCCGCCGAGCTCGCCGGGGGCCTAGGCCTCGCTGGCGCGCTCAACGCCGGCGACACCCACGCCATCGCCCAGGCCACCCACGGCTCGGCGCCGGACATTCAGGGCAAAGGGATCGGCAACCCGGTGGCGCTGATGCTGTCCGTGGGCATGCTGCTCGACTGGCTGGGCGCCAAGCACGGAAGAGAGGATTTGAAGCAGGCGTGGCCGTTATTGCAGGGCGCCATTGAAAAAGCGATTTCGGATCCGGGCAACCGGACGCCGGACCTGGGTGGCAAGGGCACCACCGACGGTGTCGCGAAAGCGGTGCTGGCTGCGCTGGACGCCTAATCTGAGGAATTCATTACTACTGGATTCCCGCTTCCGCGGGAATGACAATGACATTTCAGATGGCCCCTTCGCGTGAAACCGCTTTGGCGGGGTCTCGAGTTTCCGCGTTTATCGTTTTAGCGGGGACAAGCTTCGCGGGAATGTCGTGAAGCCAGAAAAATAGTGCCTGGCACTATTTTCTGCATGCCGATGGTCTGAGGTAGACGTGTTTAAGACTCGGGCGATCAGCGACCCTTGAACTTGGGTTTGCGTTTCTCCATGAACGCGGTGCGGCCTTCCTTGTAATCGGCGCTGCTGAAGCAGTCGTCCACCAGCTGCTGGCAGATCTCGAGATCCCGTTCCTCGGAATCTTTCATGATCTCCGCGACGATCTGCTTGCAGGCCTTGATGGTGAGCGGCGCATTGCCGGCCATGGTGTCGGTGTAGTCCTTGATGAACTTGTCCAGCTCGGTGCGGGGGAGCACACGGTTGATTAGACCCATGCCGTAGGCCTCCTCGGCGCTGAAACGGCGGGCGGTAAACAGGATCTCCTTGGCGAAGCTCGGTCCAACCAGGGCGACCAGGGGGCGCAGCGCGTGGTAGCCGTATCCCAGTCCAAGCTTGGCCGCGGGGATTCCGAACTTGGAGTCTTCGGAAGCGATGCGAAGGTCACAGCAAAGCGCCGTGCCCAGTCCACCGCCGATGCAGTAGCCGGCGATCTTAGCAATGGTGGGCTTTGGCACGGTCATGAGCTTGTGCTGCGCCAGCTTGACCGCGGCGTTATAGGTCTCGATGGCGTCAGCCGAGCCGCGTTTTTTCTCAAACTGGGAAATGTCCGCCCCGGCGGAGAAGGCTTTGCCGCCCTCACCGGCCAGCACGATGACGCGGACGTCGTCATCGCCCTCGAAGTCATCCATGGTGGACGTGATCCCGAGCCACATCTCGTAAGAAATCGCGTTGTGCTTCTCGGGTTGATTGAGCCCGATGTAGCCGACGCCGTCGTGCTTCTCGATCACCAGCTGCTCGGTGACGTTTTCAATGCTGGCGGTTTCGCTCATACGATGTTTCCTTCGCGCATCTTTTTAATCTCGTCCTCCGAGAAGCCGAACTCTTTCAATACCTCTTCGCTGTGCTCGCCGCGTTCCGGTGAGGCGCGGTAGGGAATATCCGGCGCCGCGCTCAGGTTGTTTGCGTTGCGGACCACGTTCATATCACCCAGCACGCTCTGCTTAACCGGCCGCGCCATATGGAGGTGCTCGACCTGGGGATCGGCAAACATCTCGTCCATCTTGTAGATCGGGCCGCAGGGGACGCCCGCCTCGTTCAGCGCGTCGATCCAATCGCGGCTGCTCTTTTTCGAAAAATAAACCTGGAGCTTCTCGTTCAGCTCGTCCCTGTGCTTGAGCCGCGCCGCGCCGTCTGCATAGTTCGGATCCTTTGCCAGCTCCTCCGCGCCTAATACCTCGCACAGGCGCACCCAGATGTGCTCGCCTGCAGCTGCGACATTGATGTAGCCGTCGGTGGTCTGAAATACGCCGGTGGGAATGCTGGTGGGATGGTTGTTCCCGGCCTGAGGCGGCACCTCGTTTCCGATCAACCAGCGGGCGGCCTGGAAATCAAGCATCGCAATCTGTGCTTCCAGGAGCGAGGTGTGCACCCACTGACCTTCGCCGGTCTGTTCCCGCTGCAAAAGCGCGGTGAGGATGCCCAACGCGGCATAAAGGCCCGCGCAAAGATCCGCAATGGGAACCCCTGTGCGCACCGGTCCCTGACCGGGAAGCCCGGTGATCCACATGATCCCGCCCATCCCCTGGGCGATCTGGTCGAACCCCGGCCGCAGGCTGTAAGGCCCATCCTGCCCGAAGCCGGAGATGCTGGCATAGACGATTCGCGGGTTCGCCGCCTTGCAGGCTTCGTAGTCCACGCCGAGGCGCTTCTTCACGTCCGGCCGATAGTTTTCCACCACCACGTCCGCCTGCTTAACCATGCGCATGAACGCTTCGCGGCCCCGGGATTCCTTCAGGTTCAGGGTGATTCCCCGCTTGTTGCGGTGGATGTTCTGAAAATCCGGACCATGCCGGGCGCCGCCCATGCCTTTTGACTGATCCACGCTGGCGGGTGCCTCGATCTTGATCACGTTGGCGCCCCAGTCGGCCAGCTGCCGGACCGCCGTGGGCCCCGCGCGCACCCGGGTCAGGTCGAGCACGGTAAACCGGGAAAGAGGGTGCTTTCTGTAACTCATATTCGAACTTGCTTCGAGATTCTCGTTCTTGAAGTCGTTCCCCATGCCGATGTGTAACGGTTCCGCTCGATGGGCCGTTAATCACGCAGGCCAAAAGGGGATATCGCCATTTGTCTCAAGCGACGCCTTATTTTGCCCGAAACGCCGTCGCTTCAACAGGGTGCCACTTGGCAAGCGCCGGCGCGGCCGCTATGTTGCCCGCGGTTCACGGGCACGGGTACATGCTGACCACCTTCTCCAGACTCACCGGCGTCGACTGGCGCCTGCAGGGCCGCGCCTTTCTGGTAGGGATCGGCCACGGCGGCACCCACTGGGTGGCGGCCGTGTTTTACATCGTGCTGCCTTTCATTACCCGGGACCTCGGGCTCTCCTACGCCCAGGCGGGGACGCTGGTGGCCGTCTTCCA
>JBFIYQ010000245.1:0-4543 GCA_041605275.1 Gammaproteobacteria bacterium | reverse complement strand
GAGTTTCCTTATTATCTCGGCTACAGCGACGAGACGGGTGAAGGCGCGGGAGAAGGATTCAATCTCAATTTGCCCATGCCCTCCGGCACGGCTTGGAAGGACTATTCCGCCGCTCTCACCGCGGCGCTTGCCCGAATTCGCCAGTTCAGCCCGGACGCGCTGGTGATTTCGCTCGGCGTAGACACGTTCAAAGAAGATCCCATTTCCCGTTTCCGCCTGGAAAACGACGATTACCTGCGCATGGGGGAATCCATCGCCGGACTGGGCGCGCCGACGCTTTTTGTCATGGAAGGCGGTTACGCCGTGGAAGACATCGGGATCAACGCGGTGAACGTGCTCACCGGATTCGAGCAGCGGGCATGAGCGGTAACTATAAAAAAGTCGAGCTTTTAGAAAAGCGTACGGTCTTCGACGGTTACTTTCAGATTTTTCAGTATCGACTCAAGTTTTCACTGCACCAGGGCGGAATGAGCGAAGCGATTGATCGGGAAGTTTTCGAGCGGGGCCAGGTGGCGGCGGTACTGCCTGTGGATCCCGAACGCGACCAGGTGGTGCTCATCGAGCAGTTTCGAATCGGGCCTTACGCGGTGGGCTGGGATCCTTGGCTGCTGGAAGGGGTTGCCGGAATCATCGAGGACGGCGAGTCGGCCGAAGACGTCGCCATTCGTGAGGCCCAGGAGGAGGCCGGCTGCGAGGTCACGGAGCTGGTGCCCATCATGCGATATCTCTCGTCTCCGGGCGCGTGCACCGAAACGGTAGCGCTGTTTTGCGGCCGGGTAGACGCCCGCGGTGCCGGAGGCGTGCACGGACTGGATGAAGAGCACGAGGACATCAGGGTGGCGGTATACGGCGTCGATGAAGCGCTGGCGATGCTGAACGCTGGAAAAATCGTCAATGCCAAGACCATCATCGCTTTGCAGTGGCTTGCGCTGAACTACCCGCAGCTCAAGCGTCGCTG
Source organism: Gammaproteobacteria bacterium (assembly GCA_041605275.1). Taxonomy (GTDB): domain Bacteria; phylum Pseudomonadota; class Gammaproteobacteria; order HK1; family HK1; genus CAMYJH01. Next base: position 3,585 of record JBFIYQ010000245.1, on the reverse strand, counting down.
GCTCGAGTGACGCTTACCGGCGCGAATAGCAATGGCTGAGCAGGCGCGCATCAGCGGGATTTTTCTCTACCCGGTCAAATCCACGGCCGGCATCGCCGTAAGCGAAGCGTCGGTGGAACCGCGGGGGCTGACCGGCGACCGTCGCTGGATGGTGACCGACCACTGCGGCGATTTCCTGACCGCTCGAGAGTTTCCGAAGCTGGTACGCGTGCTCGCCGAGCCGCGGGAGGATCGGCTCAGGTTGACCGCGCCGGGCATGCGCCCCGTCGAGACCAAGATCCCGGATCCCGGATCGCCGCGGCAGCCGGTGACGGTATGGAACGACTGCTGCGACGTGCTGACGGCCGGGACAGAGGTGAACGGCTGGCTGTCAAAGTATCTCGGTCTGCCCTGCCGGCTGGTTTACATGGATGCGGAGTGCGTCCGGTCCATCGGCGGCGCGCGCGACGAAGGCGAGGTCAGCTTTGCCGACAACCATCCGCTGCTGATCATCTCCAGCGCCTCCCTGGACGACCTCAACCGGCGCCTGTCCTCTCCCCTGGATATGCGCCGCTTCCGGCCCAACCTGGTGGCTGATGGTGCGGGCGCTTATGCGGAAGACGCGTGGCAACGCATCAGGGTGGGAGAAGCCGTGTTTCGCGCCGCCGAGCGCTGCGACCGCTGCGCCCTCACCACCATCGACCCCGACAGCGCGGAGAAGCATCCCCAGCAGGAGCCGCTGCGCACCCTGAGCGTATACCGCCGGGATGCGGACGGCGGAGTGTATTTCGGCCGGAACTTGATACCCGAACGGCTCGGCCGTGTCCGCGTCGGTGACCCGTTGGAAATTCTCGCTTAGTCACGGCCGGCGCCGGAGTGCGCCGCCTGGCGCAGTCTGCAATTCGAGCGTCTATCCAGATGCGCGGTGATACAATTTTAAGACCGCAGGATATCCAGAGGTTGCGGTAAACAATGACCTACTGCCTTGCCATCACATTGAACGATGGAGTCGTGTTTGCGGCGGACACCCGCACCAACGCGGGAGTCGACTACGTCACCTCTTACAGCAAGCTTCACGTGTTTACTCCCGCCGACGATCGCCTGTTCGTGGTGCTGTCCGCTGGAAACCTTGCCACCACACAGAATGTGCTCAACCGCCTGACGCGGGATTTGAAAGCCAATGACGGCCGCGAGAGCCTCAGATCCGTTCAATACCCTTTCGAGGCGGCGGACTATCTGGGCCGGATCAGCGTGCTTGCCCAGTCAAAGCATGCCGAAGCGCTAACGCGCAGCAACATCAGCGGCGAAACGACGCTCATAATCGGCGGTCAGATTCGCGGCGAGCCCCATGGCCTTTTTCTCGTCTATCCCCAGGGCAACTACATCAGCGCATCCCCTGAGACGCCTTACCTTCAGATCGGCGAGAGCAAATACGGCAAGCCCATGCTCGACCGCATCATCGACCCGAGCCTGTCGCTCAACGATGCGGCCAGACTCTGCCTCGTTTCCCTCGAGGCGACGGTGCGTTCAAACATCACCGTGGGACCTCCGTTTCAGCTTGCAATCTATCCCAAGGACAGCTTCGCCTTGTCGCGCCACGTCACCATTAAGGAAAGCTCATCCTTTTATCTCGCATTCAAAAGCGTGTGGCAGGAGGGCTTAAAGGAAGCATTCGCCAAGCTGCCGCCGTTCGAGTGGGAGACGGAGGAGGAAAATGTGACGAGGATTGGGGAGTAATGTCCACCAACTAGATGCCGTAGTCGTTTCAATCGCCCAATCTAAGGAATCGCGCCCAAGGGCGTTTCTACAGCGGGTTTCGATCCCCGTTTGCGTTAAACATCACGCGTTACCAAACTGCCCCTCTCGCCACGATCGGCCACAGCGCCTCCACCCGATCGCCGCGCATACAGACGTACCAGTCGTACAGATTGACCGTGGGATCGCAGTGTCCCGGAACCAGCCGGATCTTGTCCCCCAGCGTCCAACGGGTATTGGACTGGCTCAGGTCTAGATTGCCGTGTTCGTCCGACGGACCGGTATAGCTGACGCTCTCGCTGCCGACGACCTCGGGCATGCCGGAATCGAAAGCCATGGACTTGAGACCGGCGTCCACCACCGCGCGGGTCGGCTCGGGCATGCTCATCACCGTGGCAAATACGAACAGACTGTGCTCAAACTCGTCGAATCGCCCGCCGTCGGCATTTCTGTTACGGGCGTAATCCGCGTCCATGAACACGTAGGAGCCGGCCTGAAGCTCGTTGTAAACCCCGCTTTCCGCCTCCAGGGCCCAGGTGCCGGTGCCCGCACCCGCAACCACCTCGCAGTCGAGTCCATCGCGTCGCAGTATTTCCACCGTCTCCCGGGTAACTGCGCAGGCGTGGTCAATGGCTGCTCGTCGCTGCTGAAATTCACGCATGTGCTGCGCCCGCCCGTGGTAGGCCTGCAGCCCGACAAAGCGCAGATGCGGGGCAGCATCAATCCGTTTCGCAAGAGCGAGCGCAGCCCCCCCGGGAGCAACGCCGCAGCGATTGGCGCCTACGTTGATTTCCACGAGCACGTCGATGACGGCATCAAATCTCGCCGCCGCGGCGTTTACCTGGTCGACGTTTGCCGGATTGTCCACGCACACCGCGACCTGCGCCTGCTTCGCAAGCGCCGCGAGTCGCTCGAGCTTTCTCTGGCCGACCACCTCGTTGCTCACCAGAACGTCGGGCACGCCCGCGTGGACCAGCGCCTCGGCCTCGCTTACTTTCTGGCAGCATATGCCCACGGCGCCCAGCGCCATCTGGCGCAGGGCGATAACCGCGCACTTGTGTGTCTTCGCGTGCGGCCGCAGGCGCACGCCGCAGGTCTCCACATTGGACGCCATCAGATGGAGATTCCGCTCGAAAGCGTCCAAATCCACGACCAGGGCCGGGGTATCAATCTGTTCAAGGGACATGCCGATTTCTGCCGGCGGTCGCGTGGACATAGGGTCTCCTGCGGTGATAATCGCCGAGTCGGAACAGCCGGGCTTGCCGCCCGCGGCGCGGGTGTTGGCGACATTCCAGAGTCGTTAGAATTCAACCACAGCAAGGACCCTGGAGAAAGTCGTGATCGTCGAGCAAATCTGGACCGCAAACGCCTACCGGAACTTCAACTACATCATCGCCTGCCCGGAGACGGGAGAAGCGCTCGCCGTGGATCCGCTGGATCACAAAAAGTGCCTTGCCAAGGCCAGGGAAAAGGGCTTCGAGATCACCCAAATACTGAACACCCACGAGCACGGTGACCATATCGGCGGCAACGGGCCGATGATCGCCGCCACCGGCGCAAAGCTTCTCGCTCACGCCAACGCGAAGCGCCGAATCCCCAATATGGACGTTGGACTCAACGCTGGAGACGTGATCAAGGTGGGAAAAACCGTGGAGCTCGAGTGCCTCGACACTCCGGGCCACACCATGAGTCACATCTGCCTGCTTTCTCACACCGAGACCCCGGCGCTGTTTTGCGGCGACACGCTGTTCAACGCCGGCGCCGGAAACTGCCACAACGGCGGCCACCCGGAGGAGCTGTACCAGACCTTTGCTACCCAGCTCTCCAAGCTGTCCGATCACACCCGGGTCT
>JBFIYQ010000244.1:0-4571 GCA_041605275.1 Gammaproteobacteria bacterium | reverse complement strand
GGTAAAAGAAATAAAAATCAGGCAAATAACGGCGACGATTCTCGCGGTCTGAGAGTAGTAGCGGTCGCCGATGAACTGCGGCACGGTGAACTAGCCGAACTTGCGAAGATAGGGGGCAAGCAGCATGGCGAGCAGCACGTAGCCGCCGGTCCAGCCCATCAGGTACACCGATCCACCGTAACCAAGGAAGGCAATGAGACCGGCCATGGAGATAAAAGACGCTGCCGACATCCAGTCGGCGCCGGTGGCCATGCCGTTCAGAACCGGTGGCACGCCTTTGCCGGCAACGTAAAACTCGCCGGTGGTGCCCGCGCGGGCCCAGATGGCGATTCCGAAATAGACGACGAACGTTGCGCCGACAACAATGATGTTCAACCAATACTGGCTCATGACGGGTCCCTCCTCAGTCTTCCTGCATGCCGTGTTGACGGTCGAGCTTATTCATCCGGCTGGCGTAAACGAAAATCAGCACCAGGAACACGTAGATGGATCCCTGCTGCGCAAACCAGAACCCCAGCGGAAAGCCCGCAATCTGGATCTTGTTGAGCACGTCGACCAGCAGGATCCCGAATAAGTACGAGCAGACAAACCAGATGACGAGCAATGTAAACAGCAATCTCAGATTAGCGCGCCAGTAAGCGCGGCCTTTTTCAGCGGCGTCGTCCATTTTGACTTCCTCCTTACGTCCGTTAACCGAACGGAGCATTACCTTGGTTGGGGGGTTAGCCCGCTGCATTACGCAGCCGGTCGTAAACCGGGACGAGATATCCAGGCGCTTAGTGAATAGCGTTGCGTGCCGCCCCCCTGTCGGCGACGCGCATTGCGGTAGGGTCAGTTCTTAAGCTTCGCTCCCGCGTCCAAACTCTGCGGACGCTTATGCGGCGGTCACCCGCCGCTCGCGAGAGGGGAATTCTACTGTCTTGTCGCCTAAGAAAACCAGACAAAGTGTCGTTTTACCGCAAGGCGTGGCGGACAACTCCTTTTGTTTCAATCTGAAACATTCTTCACAGGAATTCTTTTTGAACTGAATCACCCGCGCGCCCGGGCACTGCCACGGGCCCGCCCGTGCTCCCGGTGGCGCCTTGAGCGCAAAGGGATTGCGTTATGATGGCGCCTGCAGTCGCAGGGGTTTGCCGGGGTCCGGAAGCGGCCGGGAACACGGCGCTCTTGGCGCTTCCAGCGTTTTTGAATCGGGAGCATTCATGTCAAAGCGCATCTTGGTGGTAGACGATGAGCCGAACATCCGGCTGTCACTTGAGTTTCTGATGCGCAAGGCGGGCTATGAGGTGACCGGCGTCGACGACGGTGAGGCGGCACTGGAAGCGGTCAAAGCCGCGGCGCCCGACCTCATGCTGCTGGACGTGACCTTGCCCAAGCTCAGCGGATACGAGGTCTGCGAGGCGGTGCGGGCAAACCCCGAGTGGAAAGGGGTGCGGATCCTGATGCTGACGGCCCGCGGCCGGGAGATCGAGCGCGAGAAGGGGCTGGCCCTGGGCGCCGACGACTACGTCACCAAGCCCTTTGCTACCAAGGACGTGGTGCAGCGGGTTCAGGCGCTGTTGAGCACGGAGAAAGATGCCGAAGGCGCGGGCTGACGCCAGCCGCGGCATCAGCGGACCGCTCGTCCGCCGGAGCGCCTGATGCCGGGTAGCAGAAACACGGAACGCTTGCTGGCTCTGGTGGTCGCCGCGGCGCTCGCTTTTAACTATCCCTTGCTCTATCTGTTCGCCGACGGCGGGACTCTGTTCGGGTGGCCGCTGCTGGTGGTCTACCTGTTCTCCTCCTGGCTGATGGTCATCGTGCTCACCGCGCTGCTGATGGAGCGAGGCTCCTCGCGTCGCGCGGACGCGTCTTCGCCTGACGAAATAACGGCGCCCGATGACTGACGACGGGCTGTTCTTCGTTCTCTTCGCTTATCTCGGGCTGCTCTTCGGCGTGGCCTGGTGGGCGGAGCAACGCGCGGCCGCCGGCCGCTCGGTGGCGGCCAACCCCTACATCTATACCCTGTCCATCGCGGTCTACTGCACCGCGTGGACCTTTTACGGCAGCGTCGGCCGCGCCGCCAGCAACGGGGTGTCATTTCTCCCCATTTATCTCGGCCCCACGCTGGTGTTTGCGCTGGGATGGCTGGTGCTTCGCAAGATCGTCCGCATCGCCAAGCAGCAGCACATCACCTCCATCGCCGACTTCATCGGCTCGCGCTACGGCAAGAGCGCGCTTTTGGGCGGCATCGTCACGGTGATCGCGGTGGTCGGCATCCTTCCCTACATCTCGCTTCAGCTCAAAGCCGCCGCCATCAGCTTCCATGTGTTGAGCGGCGCACAATCCGCCGCGGATACGGCTGCCGCGCCGCTGTGGCGGGACACCGCACTCTGGATCGCGCTCTTAATGGCGGCGTTCACGATTCTCTTTGGCACCCGCAACATCGACGCCAGCGAACGGCACGAGGGCATGGTGGCGGCCATCGCCTTCGAATCGCTGGTCAAGCTGGTGGCCTTCCTGGCGGTGGGGATCTTCGTCACCTTTTTTCTTTTCAGCAGCCCCGGCGAGATCTATTCCCGAATCGCCGAGCGCCACGACCTGTCACGACTCATGACGCTGGAAGGCGTGCCCGGGGGCGCCGGCGGCTGGCTGCTGCTTTTGCTCGTTTCCATGTGCGCCATCGTCTGCCTGCCCAGGCAGTTCCACGTCGCCGTGGTGGAGAACGTGGACGAGTCCCATTTAAAAAAAGCCGCCTGGCTGTTTCCCGCTTACCTGCTGGTGATCAACCTGTTCGTCCTGCCCATCGCCTTTGGCGGCCTGCTGATTTTCGGCGGCGGCATCGATCCCGACACCTTCGTGCTCACGCTGCCGCTGAAGGAAGGCGCCGGCGGGCTGGCGCTGCTGGTGTTTCTGGGCGGGCTTTCCGCCGCTACAGGCATGGTCATCGTGGAGACGATTGCCCTTGCGACCATGGTAGGCAACGAGCTGGTGCTGCCGGTATTGCTTCGGTTGCGCCTGCTCGGTTCCGGCGCGCAGCGGGAGCTGGGAGGCATTCTCCTCGGGGTACGCCGCGCCACCATCGTGGTGGTGCTGCTGCTCGGCTACGCCTACTTCCGGCTCATCGGCGAGTCCTACGCCTTGGTGACCATCGGCCTGGTGTCGTTCGTCGCTGCGGCCCAGTTCGCCCCGGCGATATTCGCCGGGATTTACTGGCGCGGCGCGACCCGCATCGGCGCCATGACGGGGCTGCTCACGGGCTTCATAGTCTGGGGGTATACGCTGCTGCTGCCGGGATTTGCGCGCTCCGGCTGGATCCCGGACGCGTTTGTGATCGACGGCCTTTTCGGCCTCTCGGCCCTGAAACCCTACGCCCTGTTCGGGCTGACCGGACTCGATCCCATTTCCCACGCGAGCTTCTGGAGCCTGCTGCTGAACGCCGGCTCGCTGGTGGCGGTGTCGCTGTTCTCGCGCCAGTCGGTGCTGGAGCGGGTGCAGGCGGCGACGTTTGCCGATCCCTACCGCGAGGAGGCCGGCGAAGCCGCCGGCTTCTGGGCCGGAACCGCCACCGTCTCCGAGCTGCGCGCGCTGCTGGCGAGATTTCTGGGAGAAGCCCAGGCCGAACGGGCGCTCAGCGATTTCGCCTTCGCCAACGGGGTTGAGCTGAGCGAAGACGCGGAAGCGAATCCGGCGCTGGTGGAACAGGTGGAGCGCCTGTTGTCCGGCGCCATCGGCTCGGCCTCGGCCCGGGTGATGGTGGCCTCCACGGTGCGCGGTGAGGCCTTGAGCATCGACAAGGTGATGAGCATCGTCGACGAGACCTCCAAGGTCATGGAGTACAGCCGCAGGCTGGAGGAGAAGTCGAAAGAGCTCGAAGCCGCAACCCGGGAGCTCAAACAGGCCAACGATCGGCTGAAAGAGCTGGACCGGCTTAAAGACGAGTTCGTCGCCACGGTGAGCCACGAGCTGCGCACCCCGCTAACCTCCATCCGCGCCTTCTCCGAGATCCTGCAGCAGGACCCGGATCTGGAGGCCACCCAGCGCCAGGAGTTTCTCGACATCATCGTCAAGGAAACCGAGCGCTTGACGCGCCTGATCAACGAGGTGCTGGATCTCGCCAAGATTGAGGCCGGCAGCATGGAGTGGCGCTCGGAGCAGGTGGACCTGCGCGAGCCGGCCAAAACGGCCGCGTCCTCCATGAGTCAGCTCTACAGCGACAGCGAAATTGCGCTCGATATCGCGCTGCCGGAAAGCCCCGTGTGGGTGCGCGGTGATCGGGACCGTCTCACCCAGGTTTTGATGAACCTGCTTTCCAACGCGGAGAAGTTCTGCGAGCCCAAGCTCGGCCGTGTCGCGCTGAAGCTCGACTATACGGACGGACGGGCACGCCTCCAGGTGGCGGATAACGGTCCGGGCATCGCTCCGGACCAGATCGGGCGCCTGTTCGAGAAGTTTCAGCAGCTCGAAGGCGCCCAGTCCGGCAAGCGCGCCGGCACTGGCTTAGGGCTCGCCATCTCCCAGCGCATCGTCAGCCATCACGGCGGACGCATCCACGTCGCAAGCGCCAAGGGAGAAGGCACCACTTTTACCGT
>JBFIYQ010000243.1:0-4574 GCA_041605275.1 Gammaproteobacteria bacterium | reverse complement strand
GGGCTGCGCCGACTTAGGCGTCTGTTTTCCTCCGGAGGCCAGAACCGCCGAACTGTCCGTTGGCGAGACCGTGATTCCGAAGGCCCGGGACCCGTTCGCGCCCATCGGCGGGGCGCCGCCGGCCGACCTGCTTTTCCCCGCCAATCCCCAGCGGTCGAGTCCGTAGCCTTGCGGCCGTCCTTCCCGAGGGCCCGCGCCGGGCCGACCCGTCGGCCGCCGCCGGCGCCGACAACAAAACCGGTTCGAAGCCCGGCGAAGCGAGCCTCAAGGGACTTGAGACGCGCTTTCCTAAGTCGCGAAATTTGTGCTAACTTGCATACAAACTGCTACGAAAATCCGAGAAAAAGCAGCAATTGGGGGAAAACCAGCGTAGATGGCGAAGATTCTCGTAATTCACGGTCCGAACCTCAATCTGCTGGGAACCCGCGAGCCCGAACACTACGGACAGACCACCCTCGCCGACATCGATCAGCGGCTCGAGGCGCTCGCCTCCAGCGACGGACACAGCCTGGAGTCGTTCCAGAGCAACGCCGAGCACGCCCTGATCGAAAAGATCCAGGCCGCCGCCCCGGACGTGGACCGCATCATTATCAACCCGGCGGGCCTCACCCACACCAGCGTAGCGCTGCGTGACGCCCTGCTGGCGGCCGCCGTTCCCTTCGTTGAGGTGCATCTGTCCAACATCCACGCCAGAGAGCCTTTCCGCGAGCACTCCTATTTTTCTGACGCCGCCATCGGCGTGGTCAGCGGGTTCGGGCCGTTGAGCTACGAGCTCGCCTATCGCGCCGCCGCCGGCTCACTGGCCGCTGAGGACTGAGCACACCATGGACATACGCAAAGTCAAAAAGCTGATCGAGCTCCTCGAGTCCTCCGACATCGACGAGCTGGAAATTCGGGAAGGCGAGGAGTCGGTGCGCTTGAGCCGACACGATCGCAGCGGCGCGGGACAGCCGATCATGGTGCATCAGGCGCCAATGGCGGCGCCCGCCCTCGCCGCCACGCCGGGACCGGCTCCGGCCAGCGACGAGGCGCCGTCTTTCGACGGCCACGTGGTCACGGCGCCGATGGTGGGGACGTTCTACATCGCTCCGTCGCCCGGGGCCAAGCCCTTTGTCGACGTGGGCAAACGCATTCAGACCGGGGACACCCTTTGTATCATCGAGGCGATGAAGATCCTCAACCAGATCGAGGCGGAAGTGGACGGTGTGGTCACCGACGTGCTGGTGGAAAACGGTCAGCCGGTGGAGTTCGGTCAGCCGCTTTTCGTCATCGATACCGGAGACAGCTGAGGACTTCGCTCGCCGCGTGAATCCAATTACTTCGAGAAACGCCGGACTTCCGGCGCCGTTCCATGCCTATTCTCGATAAGCTGGTTATCGCCAACCGGGGCGAAATCGCGCTGCGTATTCTGCGCGCCTGTCGCGAGCTGGGCATCAAGACCGTCGCGGTTCATTCTCAGGCGGACCGCGATCTGAAGCACGTTCGGCTCGCCGACGAGTCCGTGTGCATCGGGCCGCCTTCGTCAACGGAGAGTTATCTCAACATCCCGGCCGTCGTCAGCGCGGCGGAGGTCACCGACGCGGTGGCCATTCATCCCGGTTACGGCTTTCTCTCCGAGAACGCGGACTTTGCCGAGCGGGTGGAGCAGAGCGGGTTCGTATTTGTCGGGCCCAAGCCCGAAACCATCCGCCTGATGGGCGACAAGCTCTCCGCCATCGCGCAGATGAAAAAGGCGGGGGTGCCCTGCGTTCCGGGCTCCGGGGGTCCTCTGAGCACCGATGACGACGAGGTCGTGAAGACCGCGCGCGAGGTAGGCTACCCGCTCCTGGTCAAGGCGGCCGGCGGTGGTGGCGGCCGAGGCATGCGCGTGGTGCACAGCGAAGCCGCCCTGCTCTCCGCCGTTTCTCTCACCCGCTCGGAAGCAGCGGCGGCCTTTGGCAACGACGCCTTATATATGGAGAAATATCTGGAGCGGCCCAGGCACGTTGAGTTTCAGCTGGTGGCCGATCAGCACGGCAACGCGATCCATCTGGGCGAGCGCGACTGTTCCATGCAGCGGCGGCACCAGAAAGTAATCGAGGAGTCGCCGGCCCCCGGGATAACGGCGGAGCAGCGTGAGCGCATCGGCGCACTCTGCGTCGAGGCCTGCAGAACCATTGACTATCGTGGCGTGGGCACATTCGAGTTCCTTTACGATGAAGGCAATTTCTACTTCATCGAGATGAATACCCGCTTGCAGGTGGAACATCCGGTGACGGAAATGGTGACGGGCCTCGACCTGGTGAAGCTGCAGCTGCGGATTGCCGCCGGTGAGCCCCTCGGCATCGAGCAATCCGACGTGACCTTCAGCGGTCACGCCATGGAGTGCCGAATCAATGCCGAGGATCCGAAAAAATTCCGGCCCTCGCCCGGCACCATCAGCCTGTTTCATCCCCCCGGCGGCCCGGGGATTCGTTTGGACAGTCACGTCTATACCGGTTACTACGTGCCGCCATATTACGACTCCATGATCGGCAAGCTCATCGCCCACGGAGACAGCCGGGAATCAGCAATGGCCCGGCTGCGCACCGCGCTGGACGAAATAGTCATCGATGGAATCTCCACCAACATCCCGCTGCATCAGCAGCTATGTCGCGACGCCGCTTTTGTGCGCGGCGGCACCGACATTCATTACCTGGAGCGCAAGCTCGGTCTTTGAACGCTGAGCGTCTCGGCAAACCGGTGGCCTGGCTTGAACTAACGCTGGACTGCGACCGAGAGTCCGCCGCGCGCCTGAGCGATTTTTTCACCGAAGCGGGCGCGCTCTCCGTAACCTTCAGCAACGCCGCCGAAGATATCCTGATCGAGGAGGCGCCCGGCACGGCGTCGCTGTGGCCGGTGACGCGGGTTCACGGCCTGTTTCGTCAGGGGGCCGATCCCGAGCGATTAGCCCGCGCGCTCCGGGCGAACGGGTTCGGTAAACCCGAGGTGAGACGGATCGAGGACCAGGAATGGTCCCGCGCATGGGAGCAGCACGTTCGACCTCAGCGCTACGGCGACCGCCTGTGGGTGCTGCCGTCTTTCGCCGAAGCCCCCGCCCCTGATGCGGTTTGTCTGCGCCTTGACCCCGGTCTCGCCTTTGGCACGGGCGCGCATGCGACCACCGCGCTTTGTCTGGAGTGGCTTGCAGGGCTCGCGCTCGATGATAAGGAGGTGATTGACTACGGCTGTGGCTCGGGAATTCTCGCCATTGCGGCGGTCATGCTCGGCGCGAAGTCGGCGCGCTGCGTTGACAACGACCCCGAAGCGCTCAGATCGGCGCGCAAAAACGCGCAAAATAACGGGGTAGTCGAGCGCGTGAGCTTTCATTCGCCCGGCGAGGTTCCGTTTGATCCGGTTGAAGTGCTGGTGGCGAATATTCTAGCCGGGCCGCTAATCGATCTGGCCGAGACATTGTCGAGCTTGTTATCCGCCGGCGGCCAGATCGCGCTTGCCGGCATACTGAACGAGCAGGCGGACTCGGTCATGGCCGCCTACAAAGACTATATTGCCTTCGACACCGCCGAGTGCCGGGATGGCTGGGTGCGGTTATCGGGAACGCGCCTTCCGGCTGTGGATCGAAACCAGCCATTGGTCGACTGAGATCACGCGAGCATGTATACCCGCTGTCCTCATTGCAGCACTTTTTTCGCGGTAAACGCCGATCAGCTGGGCGCCGCCAACGGCAGGGTGCGCTGTGGATCCTGCCTGTCGATATTTGACGGACTCAAACACCTTACCGAGAGACCCACCCGGAACATGAGCGACGGCGGTGAGCACACGATTCCCGCCGCTCCATCGATTCAAACCGGCGACGACGCCTGGCGCGCGCAGGTCGACCCGGACGCCTTCGACGGCGAGGCGCCGGGTAACGCGCCGCCGACGCTCAGCGAGGAAAAAGCCGCGCAAGACGAACAGATACCGGAGGTGATCAGGGAAGATCTTGCCCGCGCCGAAGCCGAGCACTATGGGCGCCGCAAAACTTTTGTTCTTACTGTCGTCGCGCTCGTCCTGCTGTTGGCCCTTGGTCTGCAGTACGCCTGGTTCAGGCCGGCGGAAGTGCTCAGCGGGTATCCTCAGGCACGCCTTTGGCTGGAAACATTCTGCGCCTTTACCGGATGCCGGATTCCGGATCGCCGGGATCCTTCGAAAATTCAGATGCTGGCGCGGGACGTGCGCGTGCATCCAGGATATGAAGGGGCGCTTCTGGTTTCTGCAACGCTGGTGAACGCCGCGGCGCACGCGCAACCCTATCCGCGGCTGCAATTCAGCGTCTTCAACGTCAACGGGCAGACAATTGCGAGCCGAATCTTTGAGCCGGAGGAGTATCTTTCCGCCGACCTTGATCCAAAAGGAAACATGTCACCTGGAAAACCGCTTCAGATTGCCATCGAGCTGGTCGCTCCGGAAGAAGCCGCGATCAGCTACGAATTTCGTTTCCTTTGAATTTGCTCTACTTTCTCCCGATGCGCGGTTCGGGCGCGCGGCGTTGTGTGCACTGCAGCGCGGGCCACATGCAAGAACCGTAACATGCGCACCACCGGCGACTTTCAAGC
>JBFIYQ010000242.1:0-4635 GCA_041605275.1 Gammaproteobacteria bacterium | reverse complement strand
GCGGCGGTAATCGCCGCTTGCAGAAACCCCCAGTCCGCCTCCGAACTCAAACAGATCGCTGATGCCAACGAAAAGCGTCTGCGCCTGCGCTCACTGGACGTGACCGACGAGGAATCGGTTGCCGGGGCGGCAGCTGAGTTGTCCGGAGAAATCGCGCGTCTCGACTTACTGATCAACTGCGCTGGCGTGCTGCACCGGGGAGACGCCATCGCGCCCGAGCGACGACTCGCCGAGGTCGAGTCCGGCAAGCTGCTGCGCAGTTTCGAAGTGCACGCCGTCGGGCCGGTGCTCCTGGCCAAACATTTTGCAGAACTCTTCGATCGCAAGGCCCGCGCCGTTTTCGCCAGTCTCTCCGCGCGGGTCGGCAGCATAGGCGACAACCGTCTCGGCGGCTGGTACAGCTATCGCGCCTCCAAAGCCGCCCACAACATGATCCTGCGCAACCTGTCCATCGAGCTTCGGCGCCGACACCGCGGCATCATCTGCGTATCGCTGCATCCCGGCACCGTGGACACCGATTTGTCGCGGCCCTTCCAGGAGGGCGTTCCGGCGGAACGGCTGTTCACCATCGATCGGGCCGTGGACCAGCTGATGGCGGTCATCGACGGACTCAAAGCCGACAGCAACGGGCGCTTCTACGCCTGGGACGGTAAAGAAATCCCCTGGTAGGGGTCAGCCGGGGGCTTGACCAGCTCAGCCGGCCGGCACCGGCACACCATAGAAAGAGACACGCTCCTCGCGCAGCGGGCCTGAGGCCGCTCGCAGCGCACTCGGCGCTTGGGTAGAAAAGTCTAAGATATGTCGAAGTGCATATTTGACATTTCTTAGCCAGTTCCATAGCCTCCATACCCTAACAAATCATTACTCAGAGCCCCAAAAGGTCCGTGATGACTCAACTCAGTCTTGGCGAAATCAACCCAGGCGGGCCGAACCGCCCGGCGCGGCGGGAGCGGCAGGCGTCCGCTCCCGCCGCCGGGGCCGAAGCGAATGTCGACCCGCGGGAAGTGGCCTATTACGAAAATCTGGCCGCCACCTGGTGGGACCGCAGCGGACCCTTCTGGCCCCTGCACCGGCTGAACGCCTTGCGCACTAACTATCTTCGCCACGTGCTGGCACGGATGTTTGATCGAAATCCAAAGGATGAGCTGCCGCTTGCCGGACTGAGCATCCTCGACGTCGGCTGCGGCGGCGGAATTTTGAGTGAATCCGTGGCAAAGCTCGGTGCCTCGGTGCTCGGAATCGACGTGGTGGAAAAGAACATCGAGGTGGCGCGCATCCACGCCGCTCAGGCAAACCTCCCGGTTCGCTACGAAACGACATCCGCGACTGCGCTTGCGGTGCGCGGCGACCGCTTCGACGTGGTGCTCAACATGGAAGTGGTGGAGCACGTTCCGCAGGTCCCCGCGTTCATGGCGGACTGCGCCCGCCTGGTGCGGCCGGGGGGCGCAATGTCGGTATCCACCATCAACCGCACGGCGAAATCGTGGTTGTTCGCTATTGTCGGCGCGGAGTACGTGATGCGCTGGCTTCCCCGCGGCACCCACCGCTGGCGGCAGTTCGTAAAACCGGCGGAGGTGGAAAATCTGCTGGTCAAAGACGGTTTCGAAATCGCCGCCCGCGCGGGCGTGCATGTCAACCCGATTACGCGCCGCTTTTCCTTGAGCTCGAATTTAGCGGTGAACTACATGCTGGTGGCCCGAAAGGTTTCTCCGGGAGGAGCTGTCGCCGGGTAATTGTCATGCACAGTATCGCTTTAAACACACTCGCGAAGGCCGGTGTGACTCTTGCTGGAGTTTTTCTAATGAACGCAACCCTTGAAGCCGACAACGCCCTGGAAGCTTATCGCTGGGATCACCGCCTGCTGCTCGTATTCAGCCCGAGAGCCGACGACCTGCGGGTGCGCACTTTGAACGAACGGCTCGCGAGCCACGCCTGCGAACTTCGCGACCGCGAACTCATCGTCGGCCACTTTCCCGTCTTCGGTGACGCTCGCCTTGGAGACCGAGCACTCTCGCCGGAATCGGCCGCGCGCATTCGCAAAGAATTCAGGGTGAAGTTTGGCGACTTCGCCGTCATTCTCGTCGGCAAGGACGGATTGGAGAAGCGCCGAGACACCGAGGTGCCCGAGCTCGATACGCTGTTCAGCCTAATCGACACAATGCCCATGCGCCGGGCCGAGATGCGTAGCCGCGGCGCTCAGTGCGCAGGCTGAAGTATCTCGTCAGGGCGCTTTACCGAACCAGGACGAAAAACCATGTGGGAATACCGCGGTCAGCATCGCCCGCCCTTCGCGGAGACACCCCGGGAAGGGCATGAATCCGTGTGGGACTATCCGCGCCCTCCCCGAGTCGTTCCCGACGAGCGCCGGGTTGTGGTCAAAAAAAACGACCGCGTATTGGCAGACACGGTCCTGTCGGTGCGGGTGTTGGAGACCGCAAGTCCGCCCACGTTCTACCTGCCGTCCACGGACGTCGACCTCGATCTGTTAACTCCCGCAGGAGGCCATTCTGTCTGCGAGTGGAAAGGCGCAGCCCGATACTGGGCTTTGCGCGACGCCACCGGCGAAGATCCCGTCGCCTGGGATTACCCTCGGCCCTCACAGGATTTTGCCGTGCTTGCAGATCACATGGCCTTCTATCCGGGCCGGGTCGAGTGCTATGTGGACGGCGAGCGGGTGCGGCCGCAGCCGGGGCGCTTTTACGGCGGATGGGTTACCGACGAGATCGCGGGCCCGTTCAAGGGAGCGCCCGGCAGCGCGCACTGGTAGCCGGGGCCGCATTGAAACCCACGTCAAAGCTTTGACCCCACCTCCATTTTGGAAGTAAAGGCGCATCAAATGGACATCGTGGATTCAATAGTTGACCCGGCAGACGATAGCCTCGCCGGCCTTGCGAACGGCGGGCTGTTTAATGCTTACGGCGACGGCGACCGACCGTTCGACGCGAGTGGTGACGTGGCAAGGACTGAAGATGACGCCCGCACCGTGGGCGACGAATTTTCAACCGACGTTTACGCCGACCTGATGCGCACCGTATCCCTCCTCTCGCGGGAGGAAGAGGAATCACTCGGGCAGGCCGTTTTCGACAGTCGCGTCGCCATGAGCCGCGCGCTGTCGAAGGTCCCCGCCGCGAGCGCGGTGCTGGTTGCCCGCTTCGGCGAGGTTGAGCGGGGGGAACGGCCGCGCACGGATGTTTTCTTTGCGCCGTTCCAAAAGCAGGCGGAGATTCACGCTAATAACGCAAGTCTGGTGGAGGCGGACTCGTCGACCGCCGGCGCGGATGCCGGGGACAAACCCTCGACCGCGATGCGCGCCGTATGGCGTCAGCGCGGACATGAGCTCGCTGCTCGTCTCGCCGAGTGGCAGTCCGCCCGCAGCCAGGCTCGGTCAAAGCTGGCGGTAAAGCGTTTATCAAAAGCGTTCCTCGCCCTCGAGCCGGGCTTTGTCGTCCTGCGCGAGGCGCTGGAGAAGTGCCAGGATCTGGACCGGCAGATCGCCGCCGTAGAGGAAAAGCACGGCACGTTTCACGCAGATTTGCTACTCGTCCAGCGATCAGCGACTTCCAGGCGTGAGATCTCCGCCCCGGACGAGCTCGTTGCGGCGCGCAGGCAGCTTCGAGCCATTGAAACGACAGCGGGCGTCGATCTCACGGCCCTTCGCGCCTGCACCCGGGCCGCCACCACGGGACACGCCGAGTATCGACGAGCGCGAGCGCGCATGGTCAGCGCCAACCTCAAACTCGCTCATTATCTCGCTTATCGCGTTGCCGGCAACGGCGTTGCGGTCGAGGATCTGGTGCAGGAGGCCATGATCGGCCTGATGCGCGCAGTAGATCGATTCGATTACCGCATGGGCTACAAGTTTTCGACTTACGCCTTCCACTGGATCCGCCAGACGACCATGCTTGCCATCGCCGAGTCGAGCCGCACGGTGCGCGTCACACCACACATGCACGATCGGATACGGCGCCTGCGAAAACTCTCCGGCGTACTTGAGCAGCGTTTCGGTCGTATTCCTACGCCGACAGAGCTCATCGAGGCCAGCGGTCTCACCGAGGCACAGGTGGGAGTCGCCCGGGACGCCTCCAGGGTTGCGACCTCGCTTGACGCACCGCTTTCAAACCTGGAGGACTCCAATCTGCACGGTCTGATCGAGGATCCGTTGCAAATCGATCCGAGCGATGCCATCGACGGCGCGCAGCGTGCCCGGCTGGTGGCCGAGCTGCTCGATACCTTACCGCCGAGGGAAGCCTTTATCCTGCGGCTGCGCCATGGGATCGGCGTGCGCGCACCGCACACCCTGGAAGACATCGGGGCGAGACTGGGCATTACCCGGGAGCGGACCCGGCAGCTCGAGGCGCTGGCCATGGCGAAACTGCGCCGGCGGCTGTCGGCGGATCAGAGCAAGGCCGATTGAGCCGGGCCTTGAAGTGGAAGGGTCAAGACCATGCTGCTGACGCTGCTGCTGGCCGCCATCGGTGTGGCCCTCGGAAGTATCGTATTTCTCTCCTTCGTGCTCGCACCGGTGGTATTTCAGACACTCGACGCAGCGGCGGCTTCGCGCCTGCTGAGAGCGATGTTCCCGCGATACTATCGCCTGGGCCTTCTCTGCTGTGCGACGGGTCTGGGATCGGCGGT
>JBFIYQ010000241.1:0-4678 GCA_041605275.1 Gammaproteobacteria bacterium | reverse complement strand
CGACGACGCGTTTTCCGCCCTCGGCGCGCTCAATCATCGCCGGCGCCGGGCGGGCTTGCCCGCGCTGCGCTTCGGGGTGGGCCTGCACGTGGGTGAAGTGATCTACGGCAACGTCGGCGCGCCGGATCGCCTGGACTTCACAGTGATGGGTACCGCGGTCAACCGCACCGCGCGGATCGAATCCCTGACCAAGGCCGTGGACCAGCCCCTGCTCCTTTCGGCGGAGTTCGTGCGTCACGTGAAGCGACCCGTAAAATCGTTCGGCCGTCATCCCATGAAAGGTGTCGCCGAGCCGCAAGAAATTTTCTCCCTGGAACAGTCCGACGGTTGAAACGCCCGCGTGTCCGGCAGCGCATCTCAGAACCGGGACCGGCCCCGCCGACCACTGCTGGTCGCCGCGGCGCCGGGAGTGTTCGTGCTTCTCTGGAGCACCGGATTCATCGGCGCCAAGCTGGGGCTTCCGTACGCCGAGCCGTTCACCTTTCTGGCGCTGCGCTATGCGCTGGTCAGCGGCGTTTTGCTGCTGGTGCTGCTGGTTGCCGGATCTCCCTGGCCCCGATCCGCGGCGGACGTCCTGCACACCGTGGTCGCCGGGCTTTTGCTCCACGGGGTCTATCTGGGCGGCGTGTTCTCGTCCCTCCACCTCGGTCTCGAGGCGGCCGTGTCCGCCCTTATCGTCGGCGTACAGCCGCTGCTGACCGCGGCCCTGGCGCTGCCGCTTTTGGGCGAGCGCGTCGACCGCACTCAGGTTACCGGCCTGCTCCTGGGTCTCTGCGGGGTCACCCTGGTGGTATGGCAGAAGTTTCATCTCGGAACGGGCACACCGTGGAACGTCGGGCTCTCGGTGCTTGCGCTGCTCGGGATCACCCTGGGGACGCTCTATCAGAAGCGATACGCGAGCCGGGTGAGCATGGTTTCCGGTAATCTCCTTCAGTTCGCCGCCGCGGGCATCGCCATGGCGGTTTTGGCGCTCGCTTTCGAGAGCAGGAACGTGATCTGGTCGGGTGAATTTTTGTTTGCGCTCGGCTGGCTGGTGCTCGTACTCTCTATCGGCGCGATTTCCTTGCTCTACGTGCTCATTCGCGACGGCGCCGCTGCCCGGGTCGCCAGTCTTTTTTATCTGGTGCCACCGGTCACCGCGCTGATCGCCTGGCAACTGTTCGACGAGCGTTTAAGCACGCTCGCTCTCGCGGGCATGTTGATTACCGTTGCGGGGGTCGCTCTGGTGAATTTCAGTGAACGCGCCAATGCCCTCTTCCACCGCTGATCTCGACGGCGTCGCCAACCGAACCGCGGGCGTGATCATGGTGCTGCTGGGCGGAACCTGCCTGAGCACCTCCGGCGTGATGCTTCGTTTCATCGAATCCGCAAACGGATGGCAGATTCTTTTTTACCGCGGCATCTTTTTCTTTTTGACCATGATGTTTTTCCTGGCGGTGCGCTATCGGGGTCGGTCCCTGTCGGCTCTGTATGCCACGGGCAAGGCGGGAGTTTTCCTCGGCGTCACCCTGGGCCTCGCCTCGGTGCTTTATATCTTCGGCATTCTCTCCACCACCGTCGCCAACGTCGTTTTCATCATCAGCGCGGCGCCGCTCATTACCGCGCTGCTGGCGCGACTGATACTGGGCGAGCGGCCGTCGGCCGGAACCTGGGCGGCCATGCTGGCGGCGCTTTGCGGCGTCGGCCTGATGGTTGGCGACGGGCTTGCCGGCGGAGGGCTATTCGGAGTGCTGTGCGCCCTGGGAGTTGCGGTGTCGTTCGCCGCCCTGCTCATTACCTTAAGGCTGACCCGGGGAATCGACATGCTGCCTGCGCTATGTATCGGCGGCGTGGTGTCTGCGGTGATCGCGCTCGTCATGACCAACGACTTGAGCGTCTCGCCTCGGGACGCGGCAATTTGCTTTTTTCTCGGGACGGTGCAGTTCGGAGGCGGCTTCATCCTCATCACGCTGGGCGCGCGTCATCTGCTGGCCGCCGAAACCGCGCTGCTGTCCCTCACCGAGACCGTGCTCGCGCCGCTCTGGGTCTGGCTCGCCGTCAGCGAGACGCCCAGCCTGCTGACGCTCGCCGGCGGCGCCGTGGTCATCACCGCGGTTGCCACCCGCGCCGCCTACCGTGCAAACAAGAGGGTTCCGGTTACCTCGGCGTGAATTCCGCGGAAAAATCCGCGAGAATCGCGCCCTTTGAATGGACGCGGGCGCGGCCGCGCTCAGCCTGAAGTTCCTTATCTTGAACAAGCAAATCGACTCACGACTCAAGCGACTGAGCGAAAGCGAAGCCGCAAGACGCATCAAGCGCGGCCGGATCGGCATCGAAAAGGAGAGCCTGAGAGTCGGTCGCGACGGCTACGTGTCGCGCACGCCCCATCCGGCGGCGCTGGGCTCGGCGCTGACCAACGCGTATATCACAACCGATTATTCCGAGGCGCTCCTCGAGTTCATCACTCCGCCGTTTCCCTCCGCGCGGGAAACACTGCACTTTCTAGAGAACATTCACCAGTTTGTTTACGCCAACATCGGACACGAACTTTTGTGGGCGACGAGCATGCCGTGCATGGTGGGCGACGAGGACTCCATACCCATCGCCACTTACGGCAGCTCCAACGTGGGCCGCATGAAACACGCGTACCGGCAAGGCTTAAGCTATAGATACGGTCGCCTGATGCAGGTCATTTCCGGCGTGCATTTCAATTACTCTTTCCCGGAAAGATTCTGGACCTCTTATCAGGAGCTTGAGCGCGACAGCCGGCCGAGACGCGATTTCATTTCCGACGCGTACTTCGGTCTGATTAGAAATTTCCAGCGTTTCGGCTGGATCATCCCGTATCTTTTCGGCAGCTCGCCCGCGATCTGCAGGTCGTTCATCAAGGGACGCGGCGAGGGATTCGATGGATTCGACGAAGGCACGCTGTACCGTCCTTACGCCACCTCGCTGCGTATGAGTGACATTGGATACAAGAACAAGAACCAGTCGGATCTTCATATCTCTTATGACAACATCAGCAGCTATGTCGCGAGCCTGACCCGGGCGATCGAGACTCCGCACCCGGATTACGAAGCCATCGGGGTCAAGGTCGGAGACGAGTATCGCCAGCTCAACGCCAACATCCTGCAGATAGAGAACGAGTTCTACAGTTTCATCCGTCCGAAGCAGATTGCCCGGTCCGGCGAAAAGCCGACCGTGGCGCTCAAGCGCCGCGGCGTTCGCTACGTCGAGGTCCGCGCCCTGGACGTGAGCCCCTTCGATCCCGCCGGAGTGAACGAAGAGCAGCTCAGATTTCTTGAGACTTTCCTCATTTTCTGTCTGCTCCACGAAAGCCCGCCCATCTCGAAATCCGAACAGCAGGACATCGACCACAATCAGCAGCTCGTTGCCTGCTGTGGACGAGATCCGAAGATTCAGCTCAAGATAAACACTCACTCGCTCAAGCTCAGCGAGTGGATCGAATCCGTATGCGCTTCGCTCGACGAGATATGCGCGCTCCTGGACGCGGATGAGAGCCGGCCTGTTTACCGCACCGCCGTGTTGCGCCAGAAGGAGGCGGTGCAGAATCCGGATCAGCTCCCGTCCTCGCGAGTGCTCGAGGAGATGAAGCGAAACAACGAATCTTTCTTCGAGTTCGCCATGCGCGTCTCGAAGGCGCATCGGGCGCATTTCGAGTCGCGGGCAATGAGCCGGGAAAAGCTGGCAATTTTCGAAGAGGAGGCAAGACGCTCCCTTCGCCTACAAAAGCAGATCGAAGCCGCCGACAACATCAGCTTCGACGAATATCTGCGGCGATATTTCGCCCAATCCGCGGTGGAGCGCGAGCGAATCCTCGGATGAGCCGGGAGAAAGAGGATCGCGCGCTCGTGGCGGCGCGAAGTTTCTATCTCGCCTGCAAGCAGCCGCAGCGCGTGTCCGGCGATCTGCTTGCCCGGGGCCGCTCGGCGCGGGTCCTCGCCGCCTCCAAGTCGGGCGGCATGCTGCTCAACGTGGAAGTGCCGGAGCTGAGCTTCTTCATCGCCGACGGCATGGATATTACCAGTCAGCTGGTCACCGTCAGCAACGACCCCGACGTTCACTCGACGCTCAAAGCGATGTTACGCGACGACATTCGCATCAGCGTTCACGCGCAGCACCCGGTGGAGTTTCTCGGCGACGTCCGGGACCATCGCTTCGATCTGATGATATTCGGAGCGCTGGACCCGCCCTTAGCCAGGCTCGCCGCCGCAAGTCTTGCTCCCGGAGGACTGCTGGCGCTGTTTCCCGCGGTGGCTTCGAGCGCCGTCGACAAGAGCGAATCCGGGCAAACTCTCGTGGACTGCGGCCTTTTGATCTCTGCCGGGGTCGACGGCACGCTGATCGCCGCCCGCGCTCCGGAAAACCTCAAGGGAAAACGCCGCGGCGGGCGGCGCAGACGCCCCCCCGCTCGAGGCTGAGCCGGCGTCTCGCCCGTCATTGCCACGCGTCCCCGCGCGTCGTAGGCTTCGAGCTTCGAATCGTCACCTGGATCACCGCGCAAAACCTTCGGAGGAAATCGCCTCATGAGCCCCCAGGAAGCCGCCGCACAGATGGCGGCGAACAAAGACATCGACACGCTGCCCGCCTCCGGCGTATGGACGCCGGTGCTGATGCCGGTGGACGAAAACTACGACATCGACGTGGCGCGGTTTCTCGAGCACGCCAAGCTGATGCT
>JBFIYQ010000240.1:0-4679 GCA_041605275.1 Gammaproteobacteria bacterium | reverse complement strand
GCCTTGCCCGAGTCCAGCAGCTCGATAGCGTTCTCCACCGCTTCCCGGACTTCGGGGGTCGACGAGCCCGGTGACAAATCTGCGCGCCGCTCGAAGGCCTCGTCGACGACTCGTTCGATGTCCTGCATGGGTGTGCTGCTCCTTTGCCATACTGCCGCTGCTTTATGGGAGCGGACCATTGGGATACTTGTGATTCTAAACAAGTGATTAGAGATTAGTGATTAGTGATTAGTAGCGCGGGAATCCAGGACTCGCTGGATGTGATCGATCCGCCGCTAGTCACTAATCACTTTCTCCAGCGTCTTTTTGGCGACCATCCGTGGCCCTACCGTGGTCCTCACGCCCTTGCCTCCCAACGCCGTGCCGGCCCAGCGCCCAGGCGACGTGCTCGCGAACCATGGCCGAAGGAAAATCGAGACGTGACTTTAGCGCCGACGTGACCTCGGGAGAAGTTTCCGCGTTACCCAACGCCACCGACAGGTTGCGGATCCAGCCCTCATAGCCTGCGCGCCGAATGGGACTGCCGCGGGTCTTATGCAGAAACTCGGCTTCGCCCCACTGAAACAGATCCACCAGTCGGGGCGCGTCGAGCCCGTGACGCGGGGCGAAATCTTCCTCGGTGGACCGCACCGCGAACCGGTTCCAGGGGCAAACCAGCTGACAGTCGTCGCAGCCGAATACGCGATTGCCCACCAGTGGCCTGAGCTCAACCGGAATGGCACCCTTTTGCTCGATGGTGAGATAGGAAATGCACAACCGGGCGTCGAGTTCATAGGGCGCGGTGATGGCGCCGGTGGGACAGACGTCAATGCACGCCCGGCAGGTGCCGCAGTGGTCGCTGGCGGCCGGGTCGTGGGGCAACGGCAAATCGGTGTAGAGCTCTCCCAGGAAAAACCATGATCCCGCGCTTCGGCTGAGCAGGTTGGTGTGTTTGCCTATCCAGCCGAGGCCGGCATTTCTTGCCAGCGGTTTTTCCATCACCGGCGCGCTGTCGGTGAACGCCCGATAGCCGAATACGCCCACCTCCTCGCTGATGCGATCGGCCAGCTTTTGCAGCTTGCGGCGCAGCACCTTGTGGTAGTCGCGCCCCAGCGCGTATCGGGATATGTAGCCGAGTTCTGAATTTTCGAGCACGCCTTCCGCCTCGGCGGCCTCCGGCCGCATGTAGTCCAGCCTTGCCGAGATAACGCTGATGGTTCCCGGGCGAAGCAGCTCGGGCCGGGTTCGTCTGGTCCCGTGCAGGGCCATGTACGCCATCTCGCCGTGGCGCCGCTGGTCAAGCCACGCCATCAGACGCGCCTCGTCCTCGGCGAGATCAATTCCGGTAATCCCCACCGCGCCGAAGCCGAGCTCCCGGCCCCAGCGCTTGATGCAGAGGGCCAGGGCCGCGTAATCGCGCGGCGCGGCGGCGGATCCGATGTTCGGGACGGTCATTGCGAAAGACGGGCGCGGTGCCTGGGTCTGGGTCGGCGATCATGGTAGCGCAATCACTCCAAGGCGGTGGATTGCGGCGCCGCCGTCCGCCTTTCGGCTGGCGCTGTGGTATGACCGCCACGTGCTTTCCGTTATTCTTGCTCACTTGCCTAGCCCCGGGCGGTCGAACGCCGGCGCAGGCAGAGTCAGTCTGTCATCGATTCGGAACTTCAAGCATGCAGCCGTTTACAGTTTTGAAAGGCCTGGTGGCGCCCATGGATCGCGCCAACGTCGACACCGACGCCATCATTCCCAAGCAGTTTTTGAAATCCATCGAGCGCACGGGATTCGGCGATAACCTGTTCGACGAGTGGCGCTACCTGGATCACGGCGAGCCCGGCATGGACGTTTCCAAACGACCGCGTAATCCGGACTTCGTGCTCAATCAGGAGCGCTACCAGGGCGCTCGGGTTCTGCTCGCGCGGCGCAACTTCGGCTGCGGCTCCAGCCGCGAGCACGCGCCTTGGGCGCTGGAGGAATTCGGATTTCGCGCGCTGATCGCACCGAGCTTCGCCGACATTTTCTACAACAACTGTTTCAAGAACGGGCTGTTGCCCGTGGTGCTCAGCGAAGGGGAGGTGGATACGCTTTTCAAGCAGGTGAAAGCCACGCCCGGCTACGAGCTGATCATCGATCTGGAGAATCAGCGAGTCACCACGCCCGGCGGAGACAGCTTCAGCTTCGAGGTGGACGCCTTCAAAAAGCACTGTCTGTTGAACGGACTGGACGAAATCGGATTGACCCTGGAGCACTCCGACGACATCCGCGCATATGAAGCTCGCCGCAAGAAGGAGGCGCCGTGGCTGTTTGGCCAATGAGCGCGTGCTGGCGATCGCTGACGGCATAAGCCGATGAGCGCAAACATTCTTGTCTTACCCGGCGACGGGATCGGACCCGAGATCGTTGCTCAGGCGGTCAGGGCGCTCGAAGCGCTGAGCGCGAACGGCGAAATCGCTATCGAACTGGAGCATGCCGATCTCGGTGGGTCCGCCTACGACCGCACCGGCACTTCGCTGCCCGACGCCACCCTGGAGAAGGCAAAAGCCGCCGACGCTATTCTGCTTGGCGCCGTTGGAGGTCCGAAGTGGGACCGCGTCGAGCGCGCCCAGCGTCCCGAGCAAGGCATACTGAGGCTGAGGCGCGAGCTCGGAGTGTTCGCAAATCTTCGCCCGGCGGTGGTGTTTCCGCAGCTGGTGGCGGCCTCGACGCTGAGACCGGAAGTGATCGGCGGTCTCGACCTGATGATCGTGCGCGAGCTCACCGGCGGGATCTATTTCGGCGAGCCGAGGGGTATCAGGAAAGTCGGCAACGAGAGGGAGGGGTTCAACACCCTGGTGTATTCGGAATCCGAGATCGAGCGGATCTGCCGGGTGGGATTCGAGCTGGCTCAAAAGCGCAGCAAACGTCTGTGTTCGGTGGACAAGGCCAACGTGCTCGAGACCAGCGAGCTTTGGCGTGAAGTTGCGGAGAAATGTGCCGAAGACTATCCGGAAGTCTCGCTTTCCCACATGTACGTGGACAACGCGTCCATGCAGCTGGTTCGAACACCAAAGCAGTTCGACGTCATCGTCACCAGCAACATGTTCGGCGACATTCTCTCCGACCTCGCCTCGATGCTGACCGGATCCATTGGCATGCTGCCCTCGGCCTCGTTGGAGAGATCACGCAAAGGCGTCTACGAGCCAATTCACGGCAGCGCGCCGGATATCGCCGGCAAGGGAGTCGCCAATCCGCTGGCCACGATCCTCTCGGCGGCGATGATGCTGCGCTACTCGCTGGACGCGCCGGAGCCGGCGGCGCGCATAGAAAACGCTGTGTCCCGGGTGCTGGATCAGGGATTGCGCACGGCGGATATCGAATCCCCCGGTTGTCGGGTGGTGGGCACGGTGGAAATGGGCGACGCGGTGGTGGAGGCGCTGGAAAGCGCTCGAACGCAGGTTTAACTTTTTCCGGAAGCAACCGAGATAAATGAATATGGATAACAGGCTTGACGTTGCCGTAGTGGGCGCCACCGGCGTTGTAGGCGCCGCGATGCTCGAAATCCTGGCGCAGAGAAATTTCCCGGTGAGGAATATCTATCCGCTGGCGAGTCAGCGATCCGCAGGCACCAAGGTGCAATTCAACGGCCGCGAGGAGCCGGTCGAGGTGCTGGAGGAATTCGATTTCAGTCGGGCCCAAATCGCGTTGTTCTCGGCCGGCGCCGGTGTGTCCGAGATTTACGCGCCGATTGCGGGAAAGGCGGGTTGCGTGGTCGTCGACAACAGCTCGCAGTTTCGCTACGACAAGGACATTCCCCTGGTGGTGACCGAGGTCAATCCCGACCGGGTGGCCGATTACAAAAACCGCCACATCATCGCCAATCCCAACTGTTCCACCATACAGCTGGTGGTGGCGCTCAAGCCTATCTACGACGCCGTTGGTATCGAGCGGATTAACGTCGCCACCTACCAGGCGGTGTCCGGCACCGGAAAAGAAGCCGTGGACGAGCTGGCGGAGCAAACCGCGGCGCTGCTCAACGGCAAGCCGGTAAGGCCCAAAATCTACCCGCGGCAGATTGCGTTCAATGTCGTCCCCCACTGCGACATTTTTCTCGAAAACGGCTATACCAAAGAAGAGATGAAAATAGTTTGGGAGACGCGGAAGATTCTCGGCGACGACAGCATCCTGGTGAATCCGACCGCCGCCCGGGTACCGGTGTTTTTCGGCCATTCCGAGGCGGTTCACCTGGAAACCCGGGACAAAATCACCGCCGAGGCGGCGAGGGCGCTGTTGTCGAAGGCGCCCGGGGTCACCGTCGTCGACGATCGCGCGGATGGGGGCTATCCCACCGCCGTCAGCGACTCCGAGGGCACCGACCCGGTTTTTGTCGGACGCATCCGCGAGGATATCTCCCATCCCCGCGGACTGGATTTCTGGGTGGTGTCCGATAACGTGCGAAAGGGGGCCGCGCTCAACAGTGTGCAAATAGCGGAAATTTTGGTAAAAGACTATCTGTAAGCTATAGTTACTGCGTAATCATAAAGAACATTCTCACTTGTGGACTGAGCCGCAAGCGAAACCGGGGGCCTCAGAAATAGGGCGAGCGGGAGCTACGATTGCCCGTTTTTCATGTATTTGGACCTGACCGCAGACTTAGATAGAGAGAAAAACTCGGGACCATCAATGATGCGCCTACCGGCCCGCGTGCTGGCTCTGTTATTTGCCGT
>JBFIYQ010000239.1:0-4682 GCA_041605275.1 Gammaproteobacteria bacterium | reverse complement strand
GGCACGGGTCATCTCCAGGTGCTCGCTCATGGAGAGAATGCTGGCATCGGGTACGGCGTAAGCGGCGGACAGCTCGAAGCCGCTGGCCCAGATGCCGTCAAACCCGGCTTCCTCGGCGAGCCGCGCGCTCAAGGGATTGTGAGCGCCGATGATATGGGTCAACGGCTGTTTCTTAAGCTTTTGCCGTAAAAGGGCCGGTTTGGACATGTTTTGGATTCCGGGAATTAGGGAGACGACAGCCTTGGGGCGGTGCCCGCCCGGACGTTGCTGCCAATGCTAACCCATCGTCTTCGCGAAGGCGTCAGGGCCGCCGACGGCCGCCCCCGACGGTGCGGGAACGCGGCCTCGAAATCCGTGTCGAACGGAAGTCCTCATCCTCTGGTGGCGAGCACTTGCGCCCCAGGTTGCGCTTGGCTACGGTGACCGGCTTAGAAGTGATTCAAAAAGGCAACGGAGGTCCCATGGCGCTCAGCGAAGAGCTCAAACAACGCATTGAATCCATTGTCGGTTCTGACCGCGTGGTGCTTTTCATGAAAGGCACGCGACAGATGCCTCAGTGCGGCTTTTCCGCCGCCACGGTGGGTATTCTGGATTCGCTCTTACCCGAGTACACCACCGTCAACGTGCTCGAAGACCAGCTCGTCCGCGAGGGCATCAAGCAGTTTTCCAGCTGGCCGACCATTCCCCAGCTCTACGTCAACGGGGAGTTTATGGGTGGCAGCGACGTCGCCCGACAAATGTTCAACACCGGCGCGCTACACGAAGCCCTCGGCGTCTCGCCGCCGGATCGCACGCCACCGGAAGTCAGTATTTCCGACGAAGCCGCGGCATTGATCCGAAACGCTCTGGCATCGCAGCCAGGCAGCGCGGTGCATTTGAGCATCGATTCCCGCTGGCAGCACAACTTTTCCCTTGGGCCGGTGGAAGGTCACGAGGTGAAGGCCGAATCCAGCGGCGTAGAGATCCTCATGGACGTGGCCACGGCGCAAAAAGCCAAGGGCATGAAAGTGACCATGGAGGACACCCTCCAGGGGCGCGGCTTCAAGATCGAAAACCCCAACGCGCCGGCTCCGATTCAGCAAATGAGCGTCCATGAGCTGAAAGAAAAATTCGACGCCGGAGAGCAGCTCGCCCTGTTCGACGTGCGCGAGCCGCATGAAATCCAGCGGGCCAGGATTCAAGGATCGAAGCCTCTGGACGAAGCAGCGGTGGAAGAAATCAATGCCTTGCCCAAGGACACGCCGCTGGTTTTCTACTGCCATGTCGGTCAGCGCAGCCAGGCGGCGGCGGAGCACTTCCGCCTGCAGGGGTTCAATCGGATTTATAACCTGACTGGCGGCATCGACGCTTGGTCGCGGGAAGTCGACCCCGACGTGCCGCGCTACTGAAGAGCGAGGAGTCGTTGACGTGAGCACGCCGTTTACCGTCGCCTGCGTGCAGAACTGCGCCACCGAAGATCGCGAGGCCACCGTCGTGGATGCCTTGGCGCGGGTGCGCGAAGCGGCGAAGCGCGCCGACTTCGTCTGTTTGCCGGAATTTTTCTCCTGCCTGGCGCTGAAAGAACGCCGGCTGTTTACCGATCCTCATCCTGAGCTTGAACACCCGGTACTGATAACCTTTCGCGAGCTAGCGGCTTCTCTGGATATCTGGCTGCTGCTGGGATCCCTCGCGGTTGATAGCGGCGACGGCGTCAGGAACCGCTCTTTTCTGCTGAACAACAAAGGCGAGATTTCCGCCCGTTATGACAAAGTCCACCTCTTCGACGTGGATTTGAAAGGCGGGGAGAGCTACCGGGAATCCGACAGCTTTTCCGCCGGCGGTGCGGCGGTGACGGCGGCATTACCCTGGGGCACGCTGGGCTTGAGCGTCTGCTATGACCTGCGTTTTCCGCAACTTTACCGGGCGCTTGCGAAATCTGGCGCAGATTTTCTCACCATTCCCGCCGCGTTCACCCGTACTACGGGTCAGGCGCACTGGCACGTGCTGATTCGCGCGCGGGCCATCGAAAACGGAAGCTACGTGTTTGCCCCCAGCCAGTGCGGCCGCCACGGCGAAGCCGAGACCTTTGGTCACTCGCTTATCGTCGATCCCTGGGGCGAGGTGCTCGCCGACGCCGGGGATCAGCCGGGGGTGATCTACGCAGATGTGGATCCTGTTCAGGTTGCCGAGGTGCGCGGTATGATCCCGGCGCTTCGCCACGACCGGCCCTTCGACACCGCGGCGCCGATTTCCGTTGCCGCGGCAAAGCGCCGCAGCACTGCAGCCCGCGGTTGATCGATTGTCCTCACGAGTCCCGGTGGCTGGAAGCCCAGGTCTAAAATACCGTCCGCTGAGCACGAAGCGCCGCGCGGCCATCCTCGAGGAAACCCTGGCGAAGGCGCCGCAGCCGGACTGCATCCGGGTGTTCGCCTACGGCTCCCTGATGTGGAATCCGTGCTTTAAGCCGCTGGAATCCGAGCCGGCTCGGGTCGAGGGATACGAGCGGCACCTTTGCATATTCACCGTTCGCGCCCGGGGGACCCCGGAGTGTCCGGGACTCGGGCCCGCCCTGGTGCCCGGCGATGGCGGGTGCCGCGGCATCACCTACAGGCTGAATCAGAAAACGCTTTCCAAAGATCTGGATGCGCTGTTCGAGCGGGAGATGCACACCGGGATTTATTCCCCGACTTGGATCGAGGCCGGAGCCGGCCAGCGGCGCCACAGTGCGCTGACCTTCGTGGTCGACACCACCCATCGGCAGTATTGCGGCAGACTCGGCTTGAAGGAGAGGGTGGACCTCATCGCCGGAGCTTCGGGCAGCTACGGCAGCTGCCGCGACTATCTCGCGAATATGGTTTCTGCGCTGGCGCACATCGGCGGCGCCGAGCCGGAGCTCGAAGAGCTGCTAAAGCAGGTGGACGCGCGCCTGGGGAAATCGGGGCCGCGTTAAT
This sequence comes from Gammaproteobacteria bacterium, assembly GCA_041605275.1. GTDB lineage: Bacteria > Pseudomonadota > Gammaproteobacteria > HK1 > HK1 > CAMYJH01. The sequence continues at coordinate 1,752 of JBFIYQ010000239.1, read as the reverse complement.
CTTGTGAAGGTTGAAGTCGTCGTGGTGCCGCGGGCGAACCGATCAGCCGTTGGCGGCCTGGTCCAGATCGCGTTTCGGGCGGTTTGCGTCGATGTATTCGGAGAGACATTCGGCGTAAAGAGCAACCGCGTCCGCGGGGCTCACTTCGTCTTTGCTCTTTCGTGCGATCATCCCGGCGGCGAGAATGGCGGCAATGATATGGTCTTCGTTCATGCGCTTCCCCTGATGTAAGCCCCTGGACGGCTGTTGTCGGACGGCAATAAAAAATATAGCAGAAGGATTTCCTGATCCCATGGAAATTCGGCACTGTCTGCCGGTTTTGGCTCTGGCCATGCTCCTTCCCGCCTGGGCCGCAGCCGAGCCCGAGACCAACTTGTCCCAGAGACCGGGCTTCCCCCGGCACTTCGTCGACAACCCGTCGCCAGCGAAGCTGCCCGAACCTAAGGAGCGGGACTTTTTAGCCGATACCGCTCCCGGATCGTGGTCCTTAGAATCATCCCGGACTCATCACGCCAGCTGCGCTGAAAAACGGTGCCGGCCGCCACCTATTGGAAAAACAGCGTCTGGCACCATGTCTATCTGATCGGACATCTGCTGGGGTAGGTATTCAGCCTGCTTGCTGTCGGCGTTATGATGTCGAATTGAGCATTTACAACAGCGCGGAAGCCGCGCCCGCTTGGGGCCGGCGTTCTCGCGGAGCGAATTTTGATGAATAAGTCCGGCATGCCCATCGGCAAGTATCGGGCCTTTGAGCCCGTTGAGCTGCCCGATCGGCAATGGCCCTCACGCACCATCACCAAGGCGCCCATCTGGTGCAGCGTCGACCTGCGCGACGGCAACCAGGCCTTGATCGACCCCATGGATGTCAAGCGCAAGATGCGCATGTTCCAAGCATTGGTGAACATGGGCTTCAAGGAAATCGAAGTGGGGTTTCCTTCGGCTTCCCAGACCGACTTCGATTTTGTGCGCAAGCTCATCGAGGAAAAGCTCATTCCCAAGGACGTCACCATCCAGGTGCTCACCCAGGCGCGTGAGCCGCTGATTCGCCGCACCTTCGAGAGTATAAAAGGGGTGGATCGGGCAATCCTGCACCTTTACAACTCCACCTCGACGCTGCAGCGGCGGGTGGTCTTCGGCCTCGACAAAGACGGCATCAAGAAGGTCGCAACGGATGCCGCCAGACTGGTGCGCGAGCTTGCCGAAGGCATGTCCGAGTCAGAGATCGTTTACCAGTACTCTCCGGAGAGCTTCACCGGTACCGAGCTCGATTACGCCGTCGAGGTCTGCGACGCGGTGGCGGAAGTGTGGGAACCGACACCTGAGAAGAAGGTCATCATGAATCTTCCGGCGACGGTGGAGATGTCGACCCCGAACATCTACGCGGATCAAATTGAATGGTTCTGCCGTAAAGTCAAAAACCGCGACAGCCTGGTCGTCAGTCTGCATCCTCATAACGATCGCGGCACCGGCGTAGCGGCGGCCGAGCTTGCGGTGATGGCGGGCGCGGATCGCATAGAGGGGACGCTGTTCGGCAACGGCGAACGCACCGGCAACGTGGACGTGGTGACCCTGGCGCTGAACATGTTCTCCCAGGGGATCGACCCCGAGCTCGATCTTTCCGACATCAAGAAGCTGAGAGAAACCGCCGAATACTGCAACCAGCTGCCGGTGCATCCGCGCCATCCTTATGTCGGAGATCTGGTGCATACCGCGTTTTCCGGATCCCACCAGGACGCCATCAAGAAAGGCATG
>JBFIYQ010000238.1:0-4690 GCA_041605275.1 Gammaproteobacteria bacterium | reverse complement strand
TTTCGTGCCTTCGGGAACGTCGCTCCAGGACAACGCGGGATTACGATTCGATCCCAGAGTAACGTGGGCTTCCGGATCCGGAACGCAGAACGCGCATCCCGGCGGAATCGGCGAGTTGTCTTCGAAACTGTCGCTGGTAAGTTTCATTATCAAGCCTCCTCCGATGGCATGAGTTCGGCCCGCTGCTGCACCATTCTCGCGTGGGCCGGTCTCGAGTCCGGCGCAAGCCTATCACGGAGAGGGATTTTTCGATAAATCCGAAACGCTGCACGGCGGGAGCGTGCCGGCACAGGCGAATGCCGCAGAGCTGACGGACCTCAGTCAATCAAGCACTTGCGAATTGAATTCGGGCAGCGCGCGGCTCAGATACCCTCGTCCTTGAGCGCCTCCTCGAGCATTTGAACGTGAGCGCGGGCACCCTCGGCGTGGGGATTGATCTCCAGAACGCGCTCGAATGCCTTCAACGCCCCAATTTTGTCGCCGCTGCTCAAGAAGATGAGCCCCATTCCCGACACCGCGCCGAAGTGACGCGGCTCGAGCGCCAGGGTGCGTTCGATATCGCCGACGGATGCGGCCAGCTCGCCGTTGAGATAAAACGCGGTCGCGCGCTTGTTCCATCCTTCGGCGAAGGACGGTGACTTTTCGATAATGTCGGTGAACAGATCGATTGCCAGGCCAAGCCGATCGGATGCCATCGCCTCGAGCCCGTCCTGCATCAGACGATTCAGCTCCGGGTCGCCGGAGTCCAGCCAAATGCTCCAGATCCTCCACTCGGCGCCCTCGGCGACCTCGGTGCTGTCGGTTTGTTTAATTTGTTCGAACAATGCGTTCAGTCTGGGATCGTTTTGATCGGCGAGCACCGGCTGGAAAATCGCCGCGGCGGCAATCAGGAAAAAGAATACTGAATACTGGCGCAATTTCATGGAATTGTTTGCGCGAAAACCACAGCGTTAGTTTCGGGTCCGCATCGCCGGCGGGTCGGCGATAATTATTACTTTGGAGTTTTAGAATCCCTGACGTTTTTCGCCATCTGCAGCATTTCTTCATACTGCTCCATGACCACCAGCACCGACTCGCGTTCGCCGCAGGCGGGGCAAACGCAATCCATCATCACTCCCAGCGCCTCCGGATCGTCATAGTTCTCGTCTTCCCGGGTGCGAAACTGCATCAACCCTTGAAAGCCGCATTCGTCGCACTGGCTCCACGAGTCGAAGCTGCTCATTTCGGTGACAGACAGAAACGTTCGATTTGCATGCGCGCCGAAAGACATTCATAGCTCTGGGATGCGGACTCGTTTTGCAATCCCTCCCGGCAGGAGGCTTTGGCGTCGCGGTAAAAATTGGTGCACATGCGGATGCGCTCGTCTTCGCTCATGTTTGCGAACTCTTCCTCCAGCGTCCCGCGCTTCACGTCGGTTGCACAACCGGACGTTGCGATCAGCGCGCACAGGAGAATGAGAAGCACGACTCGCATGTCACCCGTGGCCCGAGATCGGCTGGAAGAAACGACCGGCAACCACTATAGGCCAAGCGTGAGTCCGACTCCAGAAGCGCAAAGGGGGTCGACGCCATCTAATCACCGCATTGTTACCAGCTCTTCTGCGCTGGTCGGGTGTATCGCTACGGTGTCGTCGAAGTCCCGTTTCGTTGCTCCCATTCGTATGGCGACGGCGAATCCCTGCAGCATCTCGTCCGCGCCTAATCCGAGAATATGACAACCGACCACACGTTCCTCTTCGCCCGCCACCACGAGCTTCATAACGGTCTTGTGCTTTTTCGTTGTGAAAGCATGGTACATGGGCGTGAATCGAACTTCGTAAGTGCGCACATCGTCATCGTAGGTCGATCGCGCCTGGTCTTCGGTCAGACCCACGGTACCGATGGTCGGGTGACTGAAGACGACCGTCGGAATCATTTCATACTCGAGCTTGCGGTCGCTCATGCCGCCGAAAATGCGATCGGACAGCCTGCGTCCGGCGGCAATGGCCACCGGCGTAAGCTCGTGGTGTCCGGTCACGTCCCCCACGGCGTAGACGCCCTCGGCGCTGGTGTTCTGATAAGCGTCTGTAGGAATGGCTCCGTCCAGTCCGGTATCCACCCCGGCAGATTCGAGCCCGAGCTTGGATGTGCGCGGTAAACGCCCAACCGCCCACAGCAACGCGTCGACCTGGTCGAAACGCCGCCCCTGGGTCAGCTGCACGCTCAAGCCGTCGCCGTTCCGCTCCACTTTCTCGACCTGCGTTTCCGAAAGGACCTCAATCCCGGAATCCTTGAGCGCCTCGTGCAGGCCCAGACGAATACTCTGGTCGAAGCCCCGAAGCGGCAAGTCGCGCCGAATGACGATGCTCACCTCGGCGCCCAGCGCCTGAAACATGCCCGAAAGCTCCACCGCGATATAACCGCCCCCCACCACCACCACGCGCTGCGGGCACTGTTCGAGCTCGAAAAAGCCGTCGGACGAAATACCGTGCTCGGCGCCGGGGATATCCGGCCAGGCGGGCGCGCCGCCCACGGCGATCAAAGCGTGATCCGCGGTCAACCGATTGCCGATCACCTCGACCGTTCTTTCTCCAACGAAGCGACCGTGTCCGCGAAACTCGGCGATCCCATTAGACTGAAGCCGGGAGCGGTATGCCTCGTTGAGGCGGGCAACGTACGCGTCCCGCGAAGCTTTTAGACGGCTCCAGTCGAAATCCGCGCCGTTGACGTCGAAGCCGTAGTCCGTCGCATCCTCCAGCACGTGGGCGATGGACGCGCCGTACCACATGACTTTTTTCGGCACGCAGCCGACATTGACGCAGGTGCCTCCCAGCTTATGCTCTTCGATCACGGCGCAACGCGCGCCGTATTCCGCTGCGCGTACCGCGGCGGCAATACCGCCGCTGCCGCCCCCGAGAACGATAAAATCAAAATGGTTGCTCATGACTCGAACTTCTTGAACGGAATATGTTTGATTGGTTTAGGTATTGGCTCGAGGACGTCGCTGCGCCTTCAGGCCAGGGGGTCGTCGTCTCGAACGCGCTGGTAGAAGACGCCCCACGCGCCGGGACCGGTGTGCACACCGACCACTCCGGTGGCGGGCGCGCGGATCAGCTCGACCACTTCGAAGCTTTGCCTTAGCTCTTGCTCCACCCGGTCCAGGGCGCCGCTGGTGGCCATCTCCACCAGGCCCAGGCGCACCCGCTCTCCCTGCTTTAGCTCGCTTTTGACCCGGGCGACGACGCGGTCGTAGGCGTCGGCGTCGCTTCGCGCATTGGCCACGGGCACGATCTTTCCGTCCTCGTCGGCGATGATGGGCCTCAGGCCCAGCAGCCCGCCGATCAGGGATTTGGCCGCGCCGATGCGTCCTCCGCGACGCAAGTATTCGAGCGTCTTCAATGAGATCACCAGCCCCGAGTCTTCCCGCCAGCGTTCAAGCCAGCTCAGGATTTCTTCCAGCCCGGCGCCCCGCGCGGCTAGCCGCGCGGCGTTCAGGGTCATCATCCCGAGACCGAGGCTCGCACTCTTGCTGTCGAACACCTCCACCCGGGGATGGGCCGCCAGCGCGGCGCCGCTTTGGGCCGAAGTAATCGTGCCGGACACACCGCGGCTCACGGTGACGATAACGCACGGGCGGTCGCTGCGGACTCTATCCAGCGCTTCGACAAATGCTCTGGGCGGCGGCTGGCTGGTGGTCGGGTGGTGGGGATCCGACTGCAGCAACCGGTAGAACTCGTCGGTGGAAAGGTCCACCTGGTCGCGATAGACGCGGTCGCCGAAAAGCACCTGCAGCGGCGCCATTTCAATGCCGTGCTCCCGGCGAACGTATTCGGGCAGATCCGCGGTGGAGTCACACAGCACCGCCACCGTATCCGGCTGCGCCTCCAGAGCGACCAGCGGGCGCTGGCTCTCTTCGCCCCGCTCTTCGCGCTGGCGAAGCATGTCGTCGACTTTCTGCTCCTCGATGCTGCCCTGACGCGCGGCGATTCTCAGCACCTCGTCCGGATGATTGGTGTGCACGTGCAGCTTGAACAGACTGCCGGTGGTGGCCACCAGCAGCGAGCTGCCCAGAGGGCGAAACAGCTTTTTCAACCCCTCGGTCTGGAAGCCCTTTCCTCGCACCACCACCTCGGTGCAGTAACGCTCGCTCAAGTCCGAGGTGTCGTGCTCGAATGCCACCTGGTCTACGGCCTCCCGAAGATCCGCCTCGGAAGGTTCCGGCAACGGCTCACCGCGCACCGCCCGAAGCGCGCCCTCGAGAAAGTTGACGTAGCCCAACGCCCCGGCGTCCACCACGTTGGCTTCGCGCAGCACCGCCAGCTGATCCGGCGTGCGCGCCAGCGCCACCTCGGCGGCATCGAACAGGCACTCCATCATCTCGCCCAGATGAACTCGGTCGGCCTCGGCTTTCTTCAACGCCGCTTCGCCGACGGAACGCATGACGCTGACGATGGTGCCTTCCACCGGATCCTCCACCGCCGAATACACCGAATCCGAGGCCGCCTTGAGCGCCGGCGCCACCTCGGCCGCGGCGAGGCGGGATTCTTTTACGAAAGCGTTAGACAGGCCCAGGAACCAGTGCGCCATGATCACGCCGCTGTTTCCCTTGGCGCCGAGAATGCTCGCCTCCGCCGCCAGCTTGGAGACCTCGCCCAGATGCGGCTCGTCCAAAGCCCGCACCGCCGCCGCGGTGGCGGACAGCGATAACGCCA
>JBFIYQ010000237.1:0-4690 GCA_041605275.1 Gammaproteobacteria bacterium | reverse complement strand
TGCGCGGATCCGCCGCCCCTTCGATAAGTCCGCTGCTATGGCGGACCACCGCGCCGGCGTGGCCCATGAGGTCGCTGAAGGGCGCGACCACCTCGATCTCGTGCCCGGCCGCCGCAAGCGCCTCGACGATGGTCTGATCGAACCGCGACTCGAGCTTCAGCGTGGTGGTCTCCTCGCCCCAGGTGCGGCCAAGCAGCCAGCGCGGTGCGGTAATCGCCGCTTGCAGACCGTAGCCGTAGACCGCGTATCGGGTGTAGACCGCGCCCTGGGTCTGGGGCTGGCCTTCACCGCCCATGGTGCCGTAAACCATCACCCGCCCGTCATCCAGCGTTGCCAGGGCGGGGTTGAGGGTGTGAAAGGGTTTGCGCCCGGGCAGCAGCCTGTTGAGCGCGTCCTCCTCGAGGCTGAAGCTGCTGCCGCGGTTCTGCCACTGGATGCCGGTATTTTCCAGCACCACCCCGGAGCCAAACTCCCAGAATATGCTCTGGATAAAGCTAACGGCGCAGCCGTCGGCATCGATGGCGCCCATCCAGATGGTGTCTCCGGCGTTCGCGGGCGCAGGCCATCCCAGAGCCTTGGTTGAGCTGATTGATGCGGCCGCCCGGTCAAGCGCCGCCGGCTTTAGAAAAACCCAGGGCTCGGTCTTCAGATAAGCCGGGTCGGTCACCTCGCTGTCTCGCACCAGGAAAGCCTGCTTGGCGGACTCCACCTGGCCGTGCAGGTAAGCGAATCCGTCGGCATCGGCCACGCCCAGACGCTCGAAGATTCCCAGCAGCATGAGCGAGGCAAGCCCCTGGGTCGGCGGTGGCAGGTTGTAGAGCGTTCCGGTGGCGTGACCCATGGAAAGCGGCGTCACCACCTTTGACCCGTGGGCAGCCAGATCCCCTGCGCTCACCGGGCTGCCCGCGCGTTCCAGATCGGCGGCGATGTCGCTGGCAAGGTCACCCCGGTAGAAGTCGTCCACGCCCCCTTCCGCCAGACGCCGCAATGTCGCCGCCAGGCGCGGCTGCCGAAACAGCGCACCCGGCTCCGGCGGCTCTCCCTGGTTAAGAAACGCCGCGGCGAAGCCCGGCACCTCGGCCAGCTCAGGCAGCTTTTCCCGCGTCAATCGGTGCTGACTCTCGGTGACAGGCACGCCGGCGTCGGCGTAGTGAATGGCGGCCTCCATAAGCCTTGGCAGCGGCAGCTGTCCCCCGAGCGCTTCGGCACTCAGTCTCAGCGCCTCCCCCCAACCGGAGACGGTGCCGGCCACGGTGTTCGCCGCCAGCGGTCCACGGGACGGCACCGCGGTGTGTCCCTGGGAGCGATAGAGCTCCAAGTTCACCCTTGCGCCGGCGCCGCCGCAGGCGTCGATCCCGACCGGCGCCCCGCCCGGAATCTGTATAAGCCAGAAGCCGTCGCCGCCGATGCTGTTCATGTGCGGATAGACCACGGCGATGGCGGCCGCTGCGGCCACCATCGCTTCGATCGCGTTGCCGCCATCGCGCAGCACGTCGATACCCGCCTCCGCGGCGAGATGATGGGGCGCGGTAACCATACCCCGCGTGGCCATGGTGGTTTGAAGCATGAATGGATTCCGTGTGACTCGAAACTTGCGCAAATCCGCCGCTGCGCAACTATGCCTGTAATGGTAATCGGGAACAATTCCCGGCCCTCGCAAGCATGTTGCTGCCTACTTCGCATGGCCAACTTCTGGTGGAGACCGGTTTAAAAAGGGTGCTCGACCTTCGTCGATCTTCACCCGGGACGCGAGACTTGAATTGGAGCGTCCAGATTAAGAACTAGAATTTGATTCTTAATTTGATACATCCGGATTCGAGCACGAAAGTCACGGGAAAAATTCCCGAATCGGTTACCGTTGAGAAAGTTTTTTTGCAGTAAGCACAAGGTTCTCAAGCGAAGTATGGTGGACGTGACCTTCGTCACACTTTCGCTTTGCGCCTTCGCTATCAACCACAAAAGTCACTAACTTATTTCCTTAATCAAGTAACTAGCGCGACCCGCGCCGGCATCCCGCCGGGGGCTTTTCCCCGCCCGTCACGGAGTGACAGCCACCCGTTTGGCCGGCTGGGGTCTTACTAGTGCAGCAGCACCGGCAAGATTTCCTCGATCCTCTCGCCGGGTGCGTGTCTGCACGTGTCGCGCGTCAACGACGGCAGGGACGCGCGCCACCTTTGGAAGGAAAGTGCATGAGTTCAGTCGCGCCATCCGTCACGGAACAAAAGTCCGTCCACGATGCGAAAACAACCGCGCAGGTCCGGACCGATGAATCAGCAAAGAGTACCCTCAGTGCTGTTTACCGCTTTGTGCGCAAAACCCACTTGTGGGTCTCAATCATAGTTGCGCTCCCACTCCTGCTGCGCCTGCTCACAGGCGTGGCTCTTCAGGTTCGAAAGCCGGTCGACTGGATCCAGCCGACCACCGAGGTCGGTGTCGTTCGATACGATCCCGATGTTGCTCACGCGCAGATACTCGCCGCGGTGAAAGGCGTGCCCGAGATGCGCGTTGAAAACTGGAGTGATATCAAGCAGCTCGACTACAGACCCAAGAAGGGCGTCGTCAAAGTTCACAACTACCACGACATAGAGACCCAGGTCGACGCCAAGACCGGGGAGGTCATCAGAACCGATAAGCGGTGGAACAATCTCTTCGCGCGGATACATGACGGCTCCGAGTGGGGAATGCGCCTTTGGTTTTTTCTGCCGGCGGCACTGCTGATCATCTACCTGTGGATCTCCGGCTTCTACCTCGGCATCAATGAGACGATTCGCAAGCTGCGGGCCAGGCGACAGCGCAAGGTGCAACAGGCAATTCAGGCGGATATGGGTATACGCACATCCTCCCGAAAGCGGCCATTCAATCTGGTTCGTTTTTGTCTCCGCTATCACTACTGGCTCGCGGTCATAGTGCTTTTTCCCTGGATGCTCGTGACCCTTTCCGGCCTCGCCCTCCAGCTTCGATACGAGCTTCCCGGCGTGGATCCCGGCCTCCATCAGGGCGTGAGCTTAACGCCAACGCTGACCTACCCGCAGGTGGTCGAGATTGCCGCCACCATTCCTGAGCTTCAGGTACTGGAGCTCAAGGACATCTGGCGCATCTACACCCATCCGAACAGCGGTGTTATTGCGGTTCGCACCGAGCACGGCGTTCGAGCCCAGCTGGACGCGAGCACCGGCAGCGTGCTCACCGTCGAGGCCTACGGCCGTGATTTCTGGGAGGACCTGCACCAGGGACTGATCGGCCGCCATCAGCTTCAGTCCGGCGGCCCGTTCGGACCGGTGGAGATCGATCTGCGCTTCTGGCTCTTTCTGCCGGTGCACCTGGCCGCGGTGCTCCTGTGGCTGACCGGGGTGATCTATTTTCTCAAAACCACATTCGCTCAACGAAAGCCGCGTAAGGCGCGAGCCGCCACGCGTGTGGTCGACGAAGAGATGGAGCCAATCGAGCAGCCGACCGGCGGAGACTGATGCGCTCTCAAATTCCAGAAGAGCTTCTGCGTATGACCATCCTCGTGGTGGATGACCTCGCAGACAACCGTCACGCCATTATGACGTTGCTGATGGCCAACGGCTTCAAAAATTTACTTGAGGCTAACAGCGGCGCGGAGGTTTTGAAAATTCTGGATTCCGGCCGGGAGATCGACCTGGTCCTGCTTGACATCCGCATGCCCGGTATTGACGGCCGTCGGATTCTCGATCACATGAAGTCGCGCGACGAGTTCAAAGCCATTCCGGTGATCATGGTGACGGCCGTGGACGATGTGGAGAGCGTGATTGAATGCATCGAGCACGGCGCCGATGACCATATCGTCAAGCCCGTGGACGAAGTGCTTCTGCGGGCGCGGGTCCGGGCCGGGCTCGAGCGCAAGTATTTCAGTAACAAAGAGCACGAGCTGTTGGCCCAGGTCCAGGCCGAGAAGCGAAAGTCCGAGGCGATCCTTTACGACGTGATACCCGTGAGCGTCGCGGATCGACTGCGCGATGGCGAGCGGCGTATCGCAGATTTCATAGACGATGTCACCGTAGTTTTCGCTGATATCGTGGGGTTCACCAACCTTTCTTCCAAGATCGCCGCATCAGAGCTGGTTGAAGTACTCAACCAGGTATTTCATCAGCTGGATCAGCTTGCCGAAAGTCACGGACTCGAAAAGATCAAGACCATTGGTGACGCCTACCTGGCGGTTGGAGGCATACCGCCGAACCTGGACGAACATGAAAGACGGTGCATGCAGTTCGCGCTGAATGCGCTGAGCACAATCGAGTCAACGGAATATCCGGAGCCGATAAAGCTGAAGCTCCGCATAGGCATGCACACCGGCCCCGTGGTCGCGGGAGTTATCGGAGACACTCGATATATCTACGACGTCTGGGGTGAGACCGTGAATATGGCGAGTCGAATGGAGTCGCACGGAATGCCCGGGCGGATACAGGTGACACCTGAGACCCGTGAGCGACTGAAAAATACGTTTGAATTTGAATCTAGAGGACCGATCGAGATCAAAAGCGTCGGCCGGATGCCGGTTTACCTGTGCAATTCGAGTCTAAGGGGCTGCCGGCAGGTCGCCTGAAATCCGCGACATCGGATAATTTTGAATCTATGTTTACAACAGTGTTTCAACAAGGGAGGCACATGCAATGAACGTGTCTAAGAGCTCATTTGGTGCGGTTTTGGTCGCACTCGTCATCAGCGC